>JBIHZO010000156.1:0-7674 GCA_044231405.1 Cypionkella sp.
AAACCAGCCGCTCCCCAGGACAGGCTTCCGCCCGGTGTGGCTGCCCTGCAAGCGGCCCTCGACGCGGGGCCGCTGACAATCTTGGCGCTTGGCCCGCTGACCAACCTCGCTGCAGCCTTGAAGGACCGGCCCGACCTCCACGGCAACGTCACTCGGATTGTGGCCGTTATGGGCCACCGACCCGGACAACTGTTCCACCCGACCGAGGGTCGGGGAACGGGGGCAGCCTTCGGCCATGGTCCGATCTTCCGCGATCTGAATGTCTCTGTTGATCCGGACGCAGTCAGGTCTGTTCTGGCCATGAACCTGCCGATGACGCTGATCCCCTATGATGCGGCGTTGGGGACTGTCGTCACAGGCGCTGACCTTGATCTGCTGGCACGGCGCGGTCGCGCGTTTGCTTGGGCAGCACGGACAGCCCGGGACTGGCTTGCGTTTTGGAAATCCGATGTGGGCCTGCCCGGCTTTGCCCCCTTCGACTGGATGGCTGCTGCATATCTTGAACACCCGCAGTTGTTCGATTGCGCCGAAATCAATGCCAGTCTCACGCGCGAATGGGCATTCTGGCTTTTGCCTCGGTCAAGCCTTGTGGTTCAACTGCCGCCATTCTCGGACAGCACGGCAGCTTCGCGCGTTCTGTATTGTCCGAATGCGTCTGCCGATGTGCACGATCTGCTTATCTCGCCCTGACATAGGTGCATGGTTAAGCATGTGCCAAGGGTCGCGCGGAAACGGTTCAGTTTTCCAGACAGTCAGGCCTCGGATGCCAAAGGATCGCGGATCACACCTTCAACCCGGTCAGCATCACCGTGCGGTCCGACCGCAGGCTCTGCCAGAAAGCAGCGGTGATTGCAGCGTCGGGACGTCATTTCGGCATTGCTTTGATGGCGGAATAGATTGGCCGGATTGGCACTGTCGCATGGTGCTGGGCAGCGGGATGAGCCACGGCAGATGGGTGGCTTGCTGCCACCCCTGTCAGTCGCGGGCCTGCACTTCGCTTTCGGTGGGCAGTCGGCCATCGGGGGTGAAACGGTTCACCACATCGGGTAGCGCGACATTCAGACGAAGAAGAATCTCGGCTTGGGACAGGCCAGTTTTCTGGGCAAGCTCCGTCAGGGTTTCCACGCCAAGTGCAGCTTCAAGCGCGTCAACGCCAAGGGGCGTGTTCGCCTTGTCAGAGACCCAACTGTCGGCCGCATCGCCTTGACCAGCCGCCTTGAAGCGGTCAACCAGATCGCCCAAAGCTGTGGAGACAGAGCGGCCCTGAAAGAACTGGCCAATCTCGGCAACGAAACCGCCGCCCGCAGGTGCCGGGTCCGTTCCGGGTGATGCGGACTTTTGGCGTGCGTCAGACAGCATTTCGCTGATCCGGTCCCGATTTTGGTAGCCCGCAACGGCAACCAGTCCAAGAAGAGCAAGCAGCGATGGCGTGGATTTCGACATGATGTTTCTCCAGAAAACGACGGCAAAGTTCAGGTGCGCCGACGCACCATTCCCCAGACCAGAAGAACGATGATGGCACCGACAGCGGCCCCGATCAATCCGGGCCCCTCGCCCGGACCATACCAGCCCAGACTTTGACCAAGGTAGGAGGCGACAAAAGCACCGACGATGCCCAGAATGGCGGTCAGAACGAAGCCGGATGGCTCATTGTCGCCCGGCATGACGAATTTGGCGACCACGCCAGCCACAAAGCCGATGATGATGGTCCAGATGATACCCATGGTGGCCTCTTGTCTTTGCATGCTCAGCAAACAACGCGCCAACCGGCGGATTGTTCCCTGAAGAGATGCAGATTTATGCGGTGGCCGCTTGGTCCTTGGTGTGCTGCAGGAAGAACCGCATCATCTGGTGCGATGCGTCGGGGCCTTTGGGGTCGGTATAACTGCCAGCGGAATGACCCCCGGCCCAGGCATGGCCCGCGTCTTCAATCTGCCAGTGTTCGGCAAGACTGCGCCCATCGGGAAGATGGTGCACCGTCGTGCGATAGGGGTGCCCGCCGTCCGCTATGCCCTGCCGCGTCGTTGCGCGCAGGCCGGGCATCGCTTGCAGCGCCTGCGACATGACGGCCGTGCCGTTCTCAGGGTGCACGGTGCTGTCGGCCAGGCCATGAAAGACGATGGTTGGCACGATGGTCCGGTGTGATCTGCCTTTCGAACCGCTGCGCATGGCGGCAAAGGCCGATGGGATGTCTTGGGCGCTGCCCGCAGGCAGGCCTGAATGAACGCCCACTGCACTGAAGATATCGGGATAGGCAGCCGCCATCACGACGGCAGCGGCCCCGCCTGCCGATAGACCGGCAATATAGGTGCGCGCCGGATCGGCATTGTGGTCACCCCAGATCGCGCGGGTCAGACCTGCAATCAGGGCAGGCTCGCCCCGATCGCGGGCCTGATCTTCGGGGCGATACCAGTTCCAGCATTTCTGGGCATTGGCCCCCGAAGGCTGCGCCGGATATGCGATCAGACAGCCGAATTCCTCGGCCAAGGCGTTCATCCCGGTGCCAACAGCAAAATCCTCCGGCGTTTGGGTGCAGCCATGCAGCATGATGATCAGTGGCATCGGGTTGGCCGGTCGGTTGGCCGGGATGTAAAGCCGAAAGCTGCGGCTGCCCTGCGCTGCGCCATAGGTCAAGGACAGGAATTGCGCGCCATCCGTCACGGAATCGGCGTGGCCTGTCAGAGGGCCACGCATCGGCATTCCACCAGCTGCGATCTTGCGCAGCGTCTCGGCCAGCGGTGTGGTTGTAGCCCTCGGCTTCGCCCGCTCAGGCTTGGCTTTTGGCGTTGCCGTCTTGGGCGACACGGCTTCCGGTTCCAATCTTGTGAAGTCTCCGTCGATCACAGATCCCTCCAGCTCAGGCTCTGCTGCGGGCAAGTTTGTATCAGGGCCGGGGCGGAGCAACAGCGACTGGATCAGAGCCGTTGCCTCCTGCAGCTTGCCAGAGCGGGTCAGTTCGGCGGCCTTTGCCATGCCGCGCGTCAAAAACAGGGTCATTTGGTACTTTCTTCGTGTGAATGGATCAAGTGATCCGGTCGGCCAACGCGATCTTGACTGCTTCACTGGCCTGAAGCGCCCCCAGAACATGCAGCGCTGCGATGGTGGTGCGGGCCAGATCGGGGGAGACGTCGGGTGCGATGACGGCAAGGCCCAGAACCCTGATGTCCAGCATCTCGCCCGCCGCCTTTGCCGCGATCAGGTCCGCCAACGAAATATGGCGCACCCCCAGATCCACGCTTTTGCGGGTGACGACCTGGCGCACGGTTTCAGCGTGCCGCTCGATCTGGTTGCGAATGGCGGTCCGGATAAAGTCGCTGCGGTTGGAATAGAACCCTTCCTGTACCAAAAGCTCGATCTGGCCCAGATCGACGAAGCCCAGATTGATGGTCAGCTTTTCAGAGTCAGGGGGCCTGACCGGTGACACGAGCGTTGGCTTCGGCATATTACCTCCCCTTACCATCTGCATGGATGGTATATGGAGTTTCATTGCAGAACTACAAGTGCTTTTCGGGTGCAGTAACACTGCGGCGCGCAAAGGGCAGGAACAGCAGCGCAATCCCGGTCAGCACCGCGATCAACAGCCACGCATCGTTGATGGCGGCGGTCAGGGCAGCTTTTTCCAGCAATGGTGCAAGAAGAACTTGCGTGGCAACGTCCAATGGCCCCGGCGGAAGTGCTGCAAAGACCTGCGGTGGAATGCCCATGATCATGGCTGCCGCCGTGTCCCCGGCCTGCAACCGCGCCATCAGGTCCAGACCATGCATCGGCGTGCGCGAATAGATCACAGTGTCAATCAGCGCCAGGCCGATGGCCCCACCCAGATTGCGCATCAGGTTGAACAGACCGCTGGCATCCGCCACCCGGTCAAGCGAAAGGTGACCAAGCGCCAGCCGCGTCGGCGGCAACAGGCAGAACATGATCGCAAGGCCGCGCACGACCTGCGGCCAGAACATGCCACCCGCGTCGGTCTGTGGTGTGGCAAACCCGCTCATCCCCAACCCCAGCGCAAACAGACCGAACCCGAACGCCGTCAGCAGTCGGGCATCGGCGCGTTGCTCCAGCGCCACCGCGACCGGGGCCATCAGCAGCTGTGTCACCCCTGTCACCAGCATGATCGTGCCGATTTCAAAGGCACCATGATCGCGCACGAAGGCCAGATAGACCGGCATCAGATAGACCGACCCGAACAGCCCGATCCCCAGAACAAAGCTTAGGATGCAGCCGATGGCAAAGCTGCGATCTGCAAAGTTGCTCAGGTCCACCACGGGTGGAAGCGCCGACAGGCTGCGCCGCACGAAGCAAAGACCGCTGACCAAAGCAAGCGCCAGCAGCCCCAGAACCAGTCCCGAAACCCAGCCGCGCTGCGGACCTTCTTTCAAGCCGATCTCCAGCGCCGCAAGGGCAAGGGCGAGCAGCGCCAGCGACAGCCAGTCAACCGACCGGATCAGCGACAGCCGCGCCGTCTCGCGTGGCAAGACCGCCGCAGCAACCGCGATGGCAGCCACACCGGGGGCGACGTTGATCAAAAACAACCAGTGCCAGGAATAGGTCTCGGTGATCCAGCCCCCGATGATCGGGCCAACCGTCGGGGCAAGCACGGCCAAAACCCCGGCGACGGTGGTGGCAACCCCCTGACGGTGCTGCGGAAACAATAGGAAGACCGCCGCGAACACGGCGGGGATCAGGGTCCCCCCCGCCAGGCCCTGCACCACCCGCCAGCCCACAAGGGCCGCAAAACTGCCCGAGGCCGCACAGCCGATCGAGGCCAGCGCGAACAGAGCCACGGCCCCCACGAACAGCCAGCGCATCGTCAGCATCCGCATCAGGATGCCAGTCAGCGGAATGGCGATCACTTCGGCGATCAGATAGGCGGTCTGCACCCAGCTCATCTGATCCGGCGCAATCTTCAGCGCCGACTGGATGTTGGGCAGCGAGGTGGCCACGATCTGCACGTCCACAATGGCCATGAACATGCCGACGCACATGGCCCCGAAGCCCAGCCATGTGGCGGGACGAACTGGAACGGCGTCAGGCGGTTGCATCGCGGTGCGCCTGTTTCAGCCCGGCATTCTCTGCCTGAATGCGCACCATCAGGACGACCGCGTTCAGCAAACTGAACAGCAGGGCTAGCCAAGGCAGGCCCAGACACAACGGCAGCACCGCAATCTCGCCAATCACGACCAGATAATTGGGATGGTTCATGAAACGGTATGGCCCCTTTGCCACCAGCCGCTCGCCAGGGATGACGATGATGCGTGTGGTCCAACGCGCGCCGAGTGTGCTCAGAACCCAGACCCGCGCCACTTGCAGGCCCAAAAACGCCGCCAGCCAGACGGGACCAACTGGCTGCCCTGCCCCGTAGACCCACAGGGCCACCAGCCAAGCTGTGTGCAAGGCCACGATCAAAGGGTAGTGTCCGGGCGCAATCTCGACCGCACCACGCGCCATCAAGGCTGCGGTGTTGCGCCGCGCCAGCCACAATTCACCCAATCGGCCAACTGTGACCAACGACAGCAAAACAGCGGCAGCGGTCATGCGGCGGCCTGCAATGACACGCAGCTTGCGGTGAAGCCCGGCCCCATCGCGGTCAACAAGGTGCGCGGCGGCAACCCGGCCTGCATCAACCGTTCCAGAACAAACAGGGCAGTTGGCGCGGACATGTTGCCATAATCTGCCAGAACCGAGCGTTCATGGTCCAGCGCGCCTTGTTCCAGCGCCAGCGCGCGTTCCAGTGCGGTGATCACCTTTGCACCGCCGGGATGGCAGGCAAACCGGTCGATATCCCCAACGGCCAATCCTCCCCGCGCCAGGATGCCAGAAATCGCAGGCGCGATGTTCGCTTCGGCAAAGGGCGGGATCGCCCGGTCAAAGATCACGCCAAGCCCGGTGTCATCGACGCTCCAGCCCATGATGTCCAACGTGCCCGGCCAGGTGTGCTGGCCCGACATCTCGACCCGGGCCAAACCGCCCTCTCCAGCGCGCAATATGCAAGCGGCTGCCCCATCGCCAAAAAGTGCCGTGGCCACGATGTTTTCCTTGGTCAACTTGTCCATCCGGAATGCGACCGAGCACAGCTCCACCGCCACGACCAGCACAGTGCTGCCCTGCCGAGATTGCGCCAACCTTGCACCCAGCCCCAAGCCCGTCACCCCGCCCGCGCAGCCCAATCCAAACACGGGAACCCGCTCGATATCCGCTCGAAAGCCGAGGGCTTCCGCAGCGCGGGCATCAATACCGGGGGTTGCAAGGCCGGTGGAGGATACCGTGACCACCGTGTCCACCTCGTCGCCCGCAATGCCCGCCGCAGCCATTGCCTTGGCGGCGGCGGCGACGAACAAGGCGCAAGCCCCGTTCAGATAGGCCGCATTGCGCACGGACCAGCCCAACGGCTGCAAGTACCAATCCAGTGGTTGCACCAGATAGCGCCGCAGGATGCCTGAACTTTCAAATACCTTCACCAAGCGACCGAAGTCGTCAAACCGTGCCGAGAAGGCGTCATGCGCCACTTTCGCCGCGTCTCGCTGGTTGATCATGTTGGCAGGGACCGCCGAACTGACCGACAGCAATTTGACCTGATGCGCCACAAGTTTTCCTATTCCGCCGAAGCTTTTACGCCTTGAATCCGCCGTGGAGCAGGCTGCAATTTGTAAACGCAGGCACGGGTCATAGGTTCCTTTCCCTTGCCTCGTTCCCAGCCCGCTCAATTGGTGGCGGGATCACTCCAGGAAGGTCGGGCCACCTCCGCCCCCAATTCCCGCCTTGTTCTGTCAGATTCTTGATGCAAATGAGCGTGCCGGGAGCCAATCCTGCCCAAGGTCAGGCGAATTCAGTGCTTGTTTCCCAATGGTCTGCGGCCTGTGGACCAAGGATCGGGCCAAACAAGCAAGGATTGATCATGGCAATGTTTCAGAGACCGCCAGCGCGTCCCTCTTGGGACGAGGAAATCCTGAAACATCTTCCGGCCCTGCACCGCTATGCCCTTGGCATGGCACGCAACCATCATGCGGCGGAAGACCATGTGCAAGAGACAGTTGTTAAGGCCTATTCCTGCATCGACAAATTTCAGCCGGGCAGCAACCTGCGCGCTTGGTTGTTCACGATCTTGCGCAACACATTCTATTCCGGGATCCGAAAGCAGCGGCGCGAAGTGGCCGACTCGGATGGCCTCTATGCGGCAAGACTTGTCACGCCGCGCGAACATAACGGAAAGCCTGCCATGGGCGAGTTCCTGAACGCTTTTGATCAGTTTTCTTCAGAACGTCGCGACCTTATCACGCTGGTCGCAGTGGCGGGGCACTCTTACGGTGTGGCCTCAAGAATGATCGGGATTCCAATCGGAACGGACAAAAGCCGTCTCAGTCGGGCCCGGGCGCAATTGACAGAAACGCTGGATGGGACTGCGCCGCCTGTTCCTCACGGTGCTTGCCCGATGCCCGTCACGCCGAAAGCACCCCAAGACGGAAAATGGCCTTTCCACTGACAGGAGCTGCGGCCGAGGCAAGATGCAAGCCAAGGCCTCGCGTTTGCAACCCACGCTGACAAAGCTGTGAAGCAGACAACAGACAGACGGGATAAAGGCTCGACTACCATTGCGTTGGTCAAGGCGGGAAATCAGAAAAACCGCCCTGTTCCTTGTGCCGTCGGGTCTGATTGACAGGCCTGTCATCTGCTCCA
>JBIHZO010000157.1:0-7614 GCA_044231405.1 Cypionkella sp.
AGGGCTTCTCGGAATATGCTCCGAAAATCGAAACCCTGCAGATCCCGACCGACAAGATCCGTGAAGTCATCGGCTCGGGCGGCAAAGTGATCCGTGAGATCGTGGAGCTTTCGGGTGCCAAGGTTGACATCAACGACGACGGCATTATCAAGATTGCTTCGTCGGATGCAGCCTCGATCAAGAAGGCCTATGACATGATCTGGTCGATCGTGGCAGAGCCGGAAGAGGGTCAGGTTTACACCGGCAAGGTCGTGAAACTGGTTGATTTCGGCGCGTTTGTGAACTTCTTCGGCAAGCGTGACGGTCTGGTTCACGTGTCTCAGATCGCCAACAAGCGTCTGAACCACCCGAACGAAATCCTGAAGGAGGGCCAGGAAGTGAAAGTCAAACTTCTGGGCTTTGACGATCGCGGCAAGGTCCGTCTGGGCATGAAGATGGTCGATCAGGAAACCGGTCTGGAAATCGCTGAAGTGAAAACCGAAGAGGCGTAAGCCCTTCGCTGGCTACGAAAGGCCCCGGTGGAAACGCCGGGGTTTTTTAATGTGCGCAATATTCGAGAGTGTGAGCAGATAAGTATTTTTTCTTCTGATTTTTTGATATTTTACCGCAGCATCCACCAAACTACCTGCCAATCACCATATATTTCCCCAAAAACTGCGAATGTGAATCCCCTATCCTGTCGATGGTTTTTCAGGAGAATCCCATGCGTATCGTTATCCTTGGTGCTGGTGTCATTGGTGTTACTTCGGCTTGGTATCTGGCCCGCGCGGGGCATGAGGTGACGGTGATTGACCGTCAGCCCGGCCCAGCCTTGGAAACCAGCTTTGCCAATGCCGGTGAAATCAGCCCCGGTTATGCCAGCCCTTGGGCTGCGCCCGGCATCCCGATGAAAGCGATGAAGTGGCTTTTCATGCGCCATGCGCCGCTGATTGTTCAACCGCGGCCCGATTTGGCCAAGTTGGAATGGGTCGCACGAATGCTGACCAATTGCACCGCCAAAGCCTATGGTATCAACAAAAGCCGGATGGTCCGGCTGGCAGAATACTCGCGTGATTGCTTGATCGCGCTGCGGGCTGATACCGGCATCACCTACGACGAGCGCATGCAGGGTACGCTGCAACTGTTCCGCACTCAAAAGCAGGTCGAAGCGGCTTACAAGGATATCAAGGTCTTGAAGGCCGATGGTGTCCCATTCGAAGTGTTGGATGTCGATGGCTGTATCGCGGCAGAGCCGGGATTGGCCGCAAGCCGCGACAAGATCGCGGGCGGTTTGCGGCTACCGGGGGATGAAACCGGCGATTGCTTCAAGTTCACCAACAGTCTTGATCAATTGGCCCGCGCGGCTGGCGTGACTTTCCGCTACGGCGTGACGATTGGCGCTTTGGAGCAGGACGGGGGCCGGATTGCGGCCGTTCAAACCTCGGCTGGTCGGATCGCTGCGGACGCTTTCGTGCTGGCAATGGGCAGCTATTCGCCCGCCATTGCCCGCCCCTTTGGCATGCGTCTGCCAGTCTATCCGGTGAAAGGCTATTCGATCACGGTGCCGATTGTCGATGCCGAACGCGCGCCCATATCCACTGTCATGGATGAAACCCACAAGATCGCGATCACGCGGCTTGGCGACCGCATCCGCGTTGGCGGCATGGCCGAGATTTCGGGCTTTAACAATGACCTGCATCCCAAGCGCCGCGCGACCTTGGTGCATTCGGTCGAAGACCTGTTCGGCGGCGCTGGCGATCAGTCGCAGGCGACGTTCTGGAGCGGTCTGCGCCCGATGACACCCGATGGGACGCCGATTGTCGGGCGGTCGACAGTGCCGAACCTGTACCTGAACACCGGTCACGGCACCTTGGGATGGACGATGGCCGCAGGATCGGGGCGCGTGCTGGCCGATATGATATCCGGCCAAACACCCGATATTGATACCTCTGATCTGGGCTATGCGCGGTATCAGTAAAAACCGAACGCGGGGCCAACAGACCCCGCGCTCTTGATCCTATGACGGTCACACCGGGCGCTTGGCAAACCGCAGGTAAGGCAGTTTGATGTCCAACGCCCCAAATCGCGCGGTTGCGTCTTCGGTGGAAACAGACATCGCCACGATCACATCTTGCCCGGGCACCCAGTTGGCCGGGGTGGCAAAGGGCACGCCGTCGGTGGCTTGCACTGCGTCCAGCGCCCGCAGAATTTCCGCGAAGTTGCGACCCACCGACATCGGGTAGGTCATCGACAACCGCACTTTCTTGTCTGGCCCGATGATGTAGACCGTGCGCACCGTTGCGGTGTTGGCCGGAGTGCGGCCTTCTTGCGGCAGGTAAAACTCCGCTGGCAGCATGTCATATGCCTTTGCGACCGTCAGGCTGGTGTCGTCGATGATGGGGAAATCAGCGGGCGAGCCGCTGAACGCTTCGATGTCCCGTTTCCATTTGCCATGATCTTCCACGGAATCCACCGACACGCCGATGACCTTGGTGTTTCGCTTGGCCCATTCGCCTGCCAACTGCGCAACGGCACCGAATTCGGTGGTGCAAACGGGCGTAAAGTCGCGCGGGTGGCTGAAGATGATGGCATAGCTGTCGCCCAGCCATTCATGGAACCGGATGGTGCCAGCGGTACTGTCGGCGGTGAAGTCAGGTGCAACGTCGTTGATGCGGATGGACATGGGAAACTCCGTTCTTTAGCTGATCTCAACATAGGCTGGATAGGAAGGAAATTCACCCCCTACATGCCTTTTGTGGCATCTTCAGGAAATCCACCTCTCATTTCGGGCCTAAACAAAATCTCGTTCCAGGACCGGCCTATTGCGCTGAATTCTGGCGGGCCGGGGCATCGTTTTCTGAAACGGGTTCAGAGGCATGACGAGCCCACCAGATTGCAGCAGCTCGATCTTCAATCTCTGCAGCCTCAATCTGCGCCACTTTCCGCATCACGCGGCGTTGGTTGTCCGTGGCGGCTGTTGTGATGTTAGGTCCGCGCGCCAGTTTCTCTGCCACATCGGCATCGGACCGTGTGTAGTAATGGTTCAGTTGAATGTGGTCTGCCGCGTAAAACTCCGGTGCAGTGCGGCCCTTCAGGCTTGCCGTTTTTCCCGCGTCATTGCTGCTGTCGGTCAATCCCGCCACTTCCATCCAATGCACCTTGCAGGCGGTGACGGCACAAGGATCGGCGATCACCTTGAATTTCAACAGACTTTTGTCCATCGGATTTGGGTTGCGCCGCGTGTAGTTTGGGACCACCCCGCCTTCGGGTGGCACTTGGTGGCCCGAGCGTCCGAACATATGCCATGGCAGGCTGATCATCTTTTGGTCCGCCAGATGCGCTAAGGCGGCGTCAAGATCAGGGGCCTGCTTGGGGATCAGGAACTCGTCAATGTCGATCCAGGTCATCCAGCGAAAGCGACTCCCGAAATTGCGCGTGGCATGGGCATAGGCCAGCACCTGATTGTGAATTTCTGCGTTCCAAGGCGCGAAATAGAACTTTTGATCCCATGGGATAATGGTGATCGCAGAGGAGGGCAACGCCGCACCCAGTTCGGCCACTGTATTGTCGGTCGATCCGTTGTCATAGATATAGAAGTGCCGCACACCAGCGCGGGCATGAAAGTTCGCCCATTCGCGCACATAGCGCCCCTCATTCTTCACAATAGCCACAATGGCAAGCCCATGCCGATCCGGGAGCGGCTGTGGCGGAACAATCGCCACACGTGTGATATTTGCGGCCTTTTTCAGAAGGTTGAACACGGCGCGGCCTCTCCGTTATGCCTCGTCGCATCTATGCACAGGCTTTGCCAATGCACCATTGGTTTTGCTTTGATCAAACGGTAAGCCGCCCCTTGCAACCCCTGTCGCTCAATGCCAACCTAGCTTTAACCACCGGAGGCCCGCATGCTGAACAAACGTGATTTCTACATCAATGGCCGCTGGACGGCCCCCCTTGTGCCACGCGATTGCGAGGTGATTGATCCCTCGACCGAAGAACCCTGCGCCATCATCTCGCTTGGGTCCGAGGCGGATACAAACGCCGCCGTGGCCGCGGCCAAAGCCGCCTTCCCGGGTTGGGCCGCCACGCCACCAGCTTTGCGTCGCGATGTGGTCGTGAAGATTCTGGAACAGTATGAATTGCGGCTGGAAGAGTTGGCACGGGCCATCGCGATGGAAATGGGTGCGCCGATTGACATGGCGCGCGACAGTCAGGCCCCCTGTTTGCCGTGGCACACCACAAATTTTCTGACTGCCTTTGATGCCATCGAGTGGGTGCGTCCGCTTGGTCCGCACGCGCCCAATGACCGCATTGCGCTGGAACCGATCGGTGTGGTTGGCTTGATCACGCCTTGGAACTGGCCGATGAACCAGATCGCGTTGAAGGCCATTCCGGCGATTCTGGCGGGTTGCACCTGCGTGCTGAAACCCTCGGAAGAATCCCCGCTGGACGCGATGCTGTTTGCCGAATTCTGCCATGATGCCGGTTTGCCGCCCGGGGTGTTCAACCTTGTCAATGGTGACGGGCTGGGCGTCGGCGCGGTGCTGTCGGCTCATCCAGACGTCGAGATGATCTCGTTCACTGGGTCCACGCGGGCGGGACGGGCGATTTCCATTGCGGCGGCGCAAACGTTGAAGCGGGTCACGCTGGAACTGGGTGGCAAGGGTGCCAACCTGATCTTTGCGGACGCCGATGACCGTGCCGTCGAACGCGGTGTGCGGCATATGATGAACAACTCGGGCCAATCCTGCAACGCGCCGTCGCGCATGCTGGTCGAACGCCCGGCCTATGACCGCGCAGTCGAGATTGCGGCGCAAGTCGCCAGTTCGATCAAAGTAGGCTCGGCCCATGAACCTGGTCGCCATATCGGCCCGGTGGTGAACAAGCGTCAGTGGGATCAGATCCAGGGCTACATTCAGAAGGGCATCGACGAAGGCGCGCGCCTGATCGCCGGGGGCCTCGGTCTGCCAGAAGGGTTCAATCGCGGATACTACGTCAAACCCACAGTATTTGCCGATGTGCGCCCAGGTATGACGATTGAAAAGGAAGAGATTTTCGGCCCAGTGCTGTCGATCATTCCTTTCGATACCGAAGAAGAGGCGGTCCGCATCGCCAATGATACGCCCTACGGGCTGACCAACTATGTCCAAAGTCAGAATGGGGCACGCCGCAACCGCTTGGCCCGGCAATTGCGGTCCGGCATGGTGGAAATGAACGGCAAATCGCGCGGCGCCGGATCGCCTTTTGGTGGGGTAAAGTCGTCCGGCCGGGCGCGGGAAGGCGGGCATTGGGGGCTTGAAGAATTCCTTGAGGTCAAGGCGATCTCGGGTTGGGATGTCGACGCGTAACAAAGGGGCCTCGGGAAATCGGGGCCTTTTGCTTTGAGAGTCGTCCAGAGGGGTTTGCCGGATTTCAACCACAAAACGTCGTGCCTGACACTCACCTGTACTGAAGGCCTGGCCCTAGTCTTTCCAAAATCGGAGACTCAACATGCCACCGCATCGCCATCTGCTGCAGCCCTTGCAGTTGCGCGGCAACACTCTGCGCAACCGCATCGTTTTTGGCGCTCATACCAATAACATGTCCGATCAGGGTATCCCCGGCCCCCGAATGGAACATTACCTGCTGGAGCGGGCGCTGGGTGGCGCGGCGATGATTGTCACCGAACCTGTGCCAGTTCATCGCACCGCGGTGCTGACCCGCGGCAACCTTCTGTGCGGATCCGACGAGATAATCCCTCATTTCCAAAGAATTACGACGCGCATTCGCGAGGCGGGGGCCGTTGTCCTGCAGCAGATCTATCATGTCGGCGCGCATGGCGACTCTGACTTGTCGTTCGCACCACACTGGTCGCCATCGGGTGGGCCGAGCTATCACGATTCCGATGGCTCGCACACAATGACCGAAAACGAAATCGAAGAGGTACTGCAGGCGCATGTCGCGGCCGCTATCCGTGCGAAACAGGCGGGTTTTCAAGGGGTTGAGGTTTGGGCCGCCTATCATTCCCTGCTGGACCAATTCTGGACACCGTGGTCGAACACACGCGATGACAAATGGGGCGGCAGCCTTCAAAATCGCACCCGTTTTTCCCGCATTCTGATCGAAAACATTCGCCGTGCCTGTGGTGAGGATTTTATCGTCGGCCTCGCTATCAGCCATTCACCGGGCTATTCGGTGACGCTGACTTCGGAAAACCTATGTGAAATCATAGCTTTGCATGATGCGACCGGGCAGGTGGACTATGTGACCTGTGGCTATGGCAGCTATCTGGAGTTTGAGGGAATCATTCCGGCCTTCACTCATGCCGAAAAGCTTTCGACACCATTGACCGCGCAGTTGAAAGCCGTAGTCCGGCATGCTGTGATCACGTCCGAGGCGGGTGTCCGCACGCCCGACAACGCGGAAGCCATTCTCGCGAGTGGCGAGGCAGATCTTGTGTCCATCGTCCGTGGGCAGATTGCCGATCCGCATTTGGCCCTGAAAACCGTCCAAGGACGCGCCGAAGACATTCGTGGCTGCATTTCGTGCAATCAGATGTGCTGGGGCCGCCGGAGCCGCGATTATTGGATTTCCTGCCTGATCAATCCGTCGGTGGGCCGTGAATGGGAGTGGGGCGGAGATCGGTTTGCGCCGACGGACTCGCCAAAATCAGTTCTGGTGGTGGGGGCCGGACCCGCCGGTTTGGAAGCGGCACGCGTCGCTGCCGAACGTGGTCATCACGTCGAAATCGTGGAAGCTTTGCCGGTAATTGGCGGGCAGTTTCGCCTTGCGGGGATGCAGCCACGCCGGGCGCAGATTCTCGATCTGCTGGATTGGTACGAGCGTCAGTTTGCCAAACTGGGGGTGGCTTTGCGGCTGAACTGCTTTTTGGATGCTGATGAAATTGCAGCGCATCCGGCAACTGTGGTGACCCTTGCAACGGGCTCATTACCAGACGAAAAATGTTTTCAGCGATGGGTTCCACAGGAACCAAGCTTGCCCGGAATTGGCCTTTCGGGGGTCTGGTCGCCCGAAGACGTGATGAGGCGCGAAGCGCGTTTGGGCGATACGGTGGTTGTCTATGACGAAGGTGGCAATTGGCGAGGGGTTGGCACGGCTTGGGCATTGGCCGAGCAAGGCAAGAAAGTGATAATTGTCACCCCGGACCCCTTTGTGGGCAAAGAGATCGCGCGCACGGCTGCCGATGGCGCGGCGCGCAAGCGCTTGGCGGTTTTGGGGGTGAAGTTCCTGACAGAGCATTGCGTGGCACGCTGGCATGGCAATGGGGTTACGGTTCGAAACATGCTGACAGGAGCAGAGGAAACCCTGCCCGCGTCGGCACTTGTGATGGCGACCACCAACCGCAGTTTTGATCCTTGGCCAGATGGCTTTGGCACCAAAGCCACGCACCGGATTGGCGATTGCACAGCGCCAAGGCTGGCCGCTTATGCTTTTCACGAGGGCCGAAAGCTGGCTCTGTCGTTTTAGGCGTGTTCAAAACTGCCCGAGGTTGATGCATGCCAAGCCTGTGTAAACCGCGGCGACGATTTGGGATCCTTCAGCAGTTGACCGGGCTTAAGCAATTCATATTGCGCGGCAAAGGAGATGACCTTATCGGACGAGGCGCGGCGCAAGAAGTGGTGGGGGCGCAGGGCC
>JBIHZO010000158.1:0-7595 GCA_044231405.1 Cypionkella sp.
GCGTGCAGAATATGCCTTATGCAGTCCGGTTTTGTCCGGGGTTCAGCGTCATCACCGAATAATTCAACGCCCCCGCCACCGTGACCCAGGTCAGGTACGGCAGGAACAACAGGCCCGCCACCGGATCAACCTGCCAGAATGCCAGCAGTGTGGCCGCCACCGACAGCCACAGACCGGCCATCACGACCATGGCAGCCCGCATCCGCCGCAGGCCGAAAAACACTGGCGTCCACAGAGTGTTAAAGGCAATCTGCAATCCCCAGAACGCCAGCGCCTGCCCCGCATCCGGCACCATCGCCACCCGCATCGCGGCCACCGACATGCACAGATAAAGTGTGGTCCATGCGACCGGGAACAGCCAGTTCGGCGGTGTCCAGCTTGGCTTTTTCAGCGCGGCGTACCATTCGCCAGGCTGAAACATCGCGCCCGTCGCCGCCGCGCCGCCGCAGGTTGCCAGAAACGTCAAAAACAGGCCCCAGTCCATCGCGTCACCTCTTGCGGTTGCCACAGCGCAGGTATGTCAGGCGCGGGCGCGGTTCAATGACCGATCCGAGCGATCCTTGGCTTCCAGTTGCGAAAACACCGCGAACATGGCGTCAGACCGGCTGTAGGCGGAGGATTTGCGGGCGGCGGCTTCCACAAGAAAGGCCACTTCGGTCTGCGGCGGGGCGTGCAGAATGGCTGATCCCGGCATCACCACCGACACGCCGCTGCGCACCATCGACAGGCCCAACCAGCCCAATTTTTGCCGCGCGGTGGTCCGGGCGCGGTGGGTCACGCTGTCGTGGTCCAAACGCGCGAGCGCGCCGCCGATGCCGTCATAGACGTGCCTTGCCGCATATATGCCCGGACGACAGGCCAAGGGCAGAGCCGGCACGCCTGCCTCGGATCGACGATAAAAGGCGGTGGCCTGTGCCAAAAGGCGCTGCGTGAGTGCCTGCAACCGCACATCTGGCTGCGGGTTTGCAAACAATTGCGCGGGGTCAATCCCAACCTGATCCAGCCAGTCCAGCGGCAGATAGAGCCGCCCGGCGCGCGCGTCTTCGCCGACATCGCGGGCAATGTTGGTCAACTGCATCGCCAGACCCAGATCACAGGCCCGCGCCAGCGCGTCGGCATTGCGCACCCGCATCAGCACGCACATCATCGCGCCCACCGCACTGGCGACGCGGGCACAATAGGTCAAAAGGTCGGGCAAAGTGTCATAGCGACGACCAAAGGCGTCCCATGCCAACCCTTCCAGCAGGGCGTCGGGCAAGGCACGCGGCATCTCAAAATCCTCAACCACAGCGGCAAAGGCGCGGTCGGCGGCGGCGTTGCGGGGGCGGCCTGCGTAGACCAGATCCAGCCGGTCGCGCAGGGCCAGCACGGCCGGGGCCTTGTCGTCGCTGTCATCCACCGCATCATCTGCCAGCCTGCAAAACGCATACAGCGCCAGTGCCGGGTCACGCACGCGCGCCGGCAGCAGTTTGGATGCGGCGTGAAACGACAGCGACCCGGTGCGGATCGCTTCGCGGCAGTGGTCCATGTCGGCGGGAGCGATCATTCGGCAGCCATCCTTATTCCGGGTCTGCGGGGCGCATCGGGCACCAGTTTGCCCAAGACCTCGGCACTCGCAATCACGCCGGGCAGACCGGCGCCGGGATGGGTGCCAGCACCCACCAAATACAGCCCTTTCGCCTCTTCGGAGACATTGTGCGGGCGGAACCACGCCGATTGCAGAATGCGGGGTTCAATCGAGAAGCCACTGCCGTAAGGTGAAAGATAGCGGGTCTCGAAACTGTTGGGCGTGAACACCAATTGCTCTGTCAGATGGTCGCCAAGGCCCGGCAGCAACCGTTGCTCCAGCATCTTCTGCATCTTCTGACGGTAGGGTTCCGCCCGGTCCGCCCAATCCACGCCGTTGTCAAAGCCCAGATGCGGCACGGGCGACAGGGCATAGAAGGTGTCATCGCCCAAGGGTGCCGCCGTGGGGTCGGTGACGGTGGGGCGGTGGACGTAAAGGCTCATGTCATCGGCCAACTTGCCGCGGATGAAAATGTCGCGGATGTGGTCCTTGTAGCGCGGACCCACAACAATCGTGTGATGCCCCACATCAGGCCATTTCAGCCGGGTGCCTTTGGTGCCGAAATACCAGACGAACAGCCCCATCGACCACCGCTTGCGCGCCAGCTTGGCAGGCGTCCAGCGTTTGCGCGGATGGTTGCGCAACAGGCGGTCATAGGTGTGGCCCGCGTCGGCATTCGAGACCACGACATCGGCGGCAATTACTTGCCCATCGGCCAGACGCACCCCGGTGGCGCGGGCCTTGTCCAGCAAAATCTCATCCACCTCGGCATTCAGGCGCAATTGCCCGCCTTGGGCCGCAATCACCCCCGCCATCGCCAAGGCAATCGCACCGACGCCGCCCATCGCATAGTGGACGCCGAATTCCTTCTCCAGATGACTGACAAGGATATACATCGAAGTGACGTGGAACGGGTCGCCACCAATGAACAGCGGATGAAATGACAGCGCAAAGCGCAGGCGTTCGTCCTTCACGCGACTGGCCGCGTGGCCATACACCGACTTGTCGGCGCGCAGCATGGCAAAGGTTGGCAGCACTTTCAGCAGATCGGCAAAGCGGTGCATGGAACGGCGGCCCAAATCCTCGAACCCGAACCAGTAACGTTTCTCCGAGTCCTTCAGAAAGCGGTCGTATCCCGCCAAATCGCCGGGAGACAACCTCGCCACCTCGGCCCGCATCGCATCGGTGGATTGGCGGGCGGTAAAGGTGCTGCCATCCTGCCAGCGTATTTCATAGAACGGGTCCAGCGCGCGCAGATCGACGTCACGGTCAAAATCACGCCCGCAGGCCGCCCACAGCTCGCGCAGCCCCTGCGGTACGGTGACAATCGTCGGCCCCAGATCAAAGCGATGACCGCCCTGCGTGATCGAACTGCCACGCCCCCCCGGCATGTCCAGCCGGTCAATAACCGTGACGCGGTAGCCCTTGGCCCCCAAGCGCATGGCGGCGGCAAGGCCGCCCAGTCCGGCACCAATGACGATGGCCTCACCGCCATCGGTGAAGCGCTGCGAAAGTCGAGTCTGTTCTGAATGTGTCAACATAAGCGGACGATATACTGTCTAGTGTAATTTACAATACATGGCTTTTCGTTGTAGAAAATTTGCCAATCCGCTTTTCAGCCGCCGCAAATACTGTCAGACTAATCTGACAGTTGCCAAAGGGGTCAGCCATCAACACCGTGAGTCTTTCCTTGTTCCGCTTTGACTCACTCTCCGCCCGGCTATGGGTTCTGGGGCAGATGGGCGCGGCGCGGGTGTCGTTCATGCGAATGCCCGACGTGGGCTTTTGGAAGCTGTGCGGATCGGGCACCGGTGAAGGCTTTACCCCCAGACCGAACACCGCCGTCTGGGCCATCTTGGCGACTTGGCCCGATGCCGCCACCGCCCGCGCGCGCATCAACCAGACCCCGGTTTACCGCCGGTGGCGCGCCCATGCCATTGAAAGCTGGACGATTTTGCTGCAACCCACCTCGGCGCGCGGCACCTGGTCTGGCGCGCAACCCTTCACGCCAACCGACACGCCCCACTCTGGCCCCATCGTCGCGCTGACCCGTGCCACCATGCGCGCCCGCACTTTTCTGCGCTTTTGGCGACGGGTGCCCGATATATCGGCGGTCATAGGCCAAGACCCCAATGTGATTTTCAAGATCGGCATCGGCGAGGTGCCCTTGCTGCATCAGGTGACGTTTTCGATCTGGCCTGACGCTGCGTCCATGGCGCAGTTCGCGCGGGGCGACGGCCCGCATGGCCGCGCCATAGCCGCAGTGCGCGCCGAAGGCTGGTTCACCGAAGAGCTTTACGCCCGCTTCTCGATTCTCGATGAATGGGGCACTTGGGGCGGCACCAGCCCGCTGGACACAAAGGACGCTGCATGAGCCAACCGTTCCCCTTTTCCGCCATCGTCGGCCAAGAGGCGATGAAGCAGGCTATGGTGCTGACCGCGATTGATCCGGGCATCGGCGGGGTCTTGGTGTTTGGCGATCGCGGCACCGGCAAATCCACCGCGGTGCGCGCGCTCGCCGCCCTGTTGCCCGAGATTTCGGCAGTTGAAGGTTGTCCGGTGAATTCGGCGCGTTTGGAAGATGTGCCGGCTTGGGCCCATGCGACGGGGAAAATCATCAAACGCCCGACCCCGGTGATCGACCTGCCCTTGGGGGCCACCGAAGACCGTGTGGTGGGTGCCTTGGACATCGAACGCGCCCTGACGCGCGGGGAAAAGGCGTTTGAGCCGGGGCTGCTGGCCCGCGCCAACCGGGGATATCTGTACATCGACGAGGTCAACCTGCTGGAGGATCACATCGTTGACCTTTTGCTGGACGTGGCGCAGTCGGGCGAAAACGTGGTGGAGCGCGAAGGCCTGTCGATCCGCCACCCGGCGCGGTTTGTGCTGGTGGGGTCCGGCAACCCCGAAGAGGGCGAATTGCGTCCGCAACTGCTCGACCGGTTCGGTCTGTCGGTCGAGGTGACATCGCCGCGTGACATTGCCACAAGGGTCGAGGTGATGCGCCGGCGCGACGCCTATGAAAATGACAATGCCGCCTTCATGAAAAAATGGCGGGCGAGGGACAGCGCCCTGCGCAAGGCGATTCTGGCCGCCCGCGTGGCCCTGCCCGGCCTAAAAACCCCCGGCGCAGTGCTGCATGATTGCGCGGCCCTGTGCATCACTTTGGGGTCGGACGGGTTGCGGGGCGAGTTGACGTTGCTTCGTGCCGCCCGGGCGCAAGCGGCATTTGAGGGAGCCGATACAGTGGGCCGCGCGCATCTGAAAACCGTGGCCGCCAGCGCCCTTGGTCACCGCTTGCGCCGCGATCCGCTGGATGAGGCGGGGTCAGGCGTGCGCGTCGCCCGCACCGTCGCCGAAATCCTGCCGTGACCGATCCACTGAGCCCATGGGCGCGGGCCCAAGCGGCTTTGGCCGTGCTGGCGGTCGATCCTGCCGGGGTCAAGGGCCTGTGGCTGCGCGCCCGCGCAGGCCCTGTGCGCGACCGCATCACCGCAGTCCTGCCCCCCGCCCGCCGCATCCATCCCGGCATTGACGACACAGCCCTGTTTGGTGGGGTTGATCTGGCGGCCACCCTGTCGGCGGGCCAACTGCGCCGCAGCGATGGCGTGCTGTCGACCCCGGCTGCGGTGATCCTGACCATGGCCGAACGCTGCCCCGCTGGCCTGTCGGCGCGGCTTGCCCGCTGGCTGGACGATGCGGGCCCCTGCCTGATTGCTCTGGACGAGGGTGCCGAGGCCGAGGAAACCTTGCCAAGCGCGCTGGCTGACCGGCTGGGCCTGTTCCTGTCGCTGGATGACCTAGCCTATTCCGAAACCGCTCCGCTGCTGCTGCCGCCCGACCAGATTGCCGCCGCGCGCGCGCGCCTGCGCCAGACCACTCTGCCCGCCAACGCCTTGGAAAGCCTGACCACCGTCGCCGCCGTCATGGGCATCGCCAGCCTGCGCGCGCCCCTGCTGGCCCTGTCCGCCGCCCGCGCCCTGGCCGCGTGGCGGGGCGAGGCAGTGGCGTCAGATGACACCCTGCGCCATGCTGCCGAATTGACGCTGGCCCATCGTGGCAATCTGCCCCAGTCCGAAGATCAGGCCGAAGAGCCCGCGCCGCCGCCCGACCCTGGCGAGACAGAAACGCAGAACCCTGAACCGCAATCCGAACGCATACCGGATGACATCCTGCTGGAAGCCGTCCGCGCCGCCTTGCCCGCCGATTTGCTGGCGCGCCTCGCCGCGGGCAAGGCCGCACGCATGGCCAAGGGCAGCGGCGGCACCGGGGCCGCGCGCAAAGGCAACCACCGCGGCCGCCCGCTGCCTCCCCGCCCCGGCACGCCGGGATCTGGCAAGCGGATTGATCTGGTGTCCACCCTGCGGGCCGCCGCCCCTTGGCAACCGTTGCGCAGGCGCGCGCCGGATGCGACACGGCTGGAAATCCGCCAATCTGACCTGAGGCTGAAACGGTATCAGGAAACCTCTGACCGGGTGCTGATCTTTGCAGTCGATGCCTCCGGCTCATCCGCCCTGTCGCGTCTGGCAGAAGCGAAGGGCGCAGTCGAACTGCTGCTGGCAGCGGCCTATGCGCGGCGTGACCATGTGGCGCTGATCGCCTTTCGCGGGCTGGCGGCGGAATTGCTGCTGCCGCCGACACGGTCGCTGGTGCAGACCAAGCGCCGCCTGTCGGGCCTGCCCGGTGGTGGTGGCACACCTTTGGCCGCAGGGCTGCGCATGGCGTTTGACCTTGGCCTACAAACCCGCGCGCGCGGCATGACCCCCACCATCGCCTTGCTGACCGACGGGCGCGGCAACATTGCGCTGGACGGCAGCGCCAACCGCGAAAGGGCCGAGGCCGACACGATGCGCCTTGCCCGCGCGATTGCGGCGGCGGGTATTCCGGCACTGGTGCTTGACATCGCCAACCGCCCGCAACCGGGTCTGCGCCTGATGGCGGGCCATCTGAACGCGCCCTACCTGCCCCTGCCCCGCGCCGACGCGCATCGGCTGTCGGCGGTTCTGCAATCGGCGCTGGGGGGATAAGATGCGCGCGCCCACAATCCCCGGCGACTGGCCTTTTCGCGCCGCCTCGCGCCACATCCGCTGTGCGCCGCACCTGTGGCATGTGCAAGACATTGGCACAGGGCCGGTCTT
Organism: Cypionkella sp.; assembly: GCA_044231405.1. GTDB lineage: Bacteria > Pseudomonadota > Alphaproteobacteria > Rhodobacterales > Rhodobacteraceae > Cypionkella. The sequence continues at coordinate 6,706 of JBIHZO010000158.1, forward strand.
GTTGTTGATCCATGGCGCAGGCGGTTCCACCCACAGCTTTCGCCACCTGATCCCGCTTCTGGCAACGGATCATCGCGTGATCGCGCTTGATCTGCCCGGACAGGGCCTGTCGGTCTTGGGCGCAAGCGCCCGTTGCGGATTGGACGCGATGGCACAAGATATCGCGGCATTGGTGGCACAGCAGGGATGGCAACCCAGCGCCCTGATCGGCCATTCCGCCGGGGCCGCGATTGCGCTGCGGCTGGCCGAGACCATCCCGACCAGAACCGTCATCGGCATCAACGCCGCTTTGGGCGGGTTTGAAGGCGTTGCGGGCTGGCTGTTCCCGGCAATGGCGCGAGTCCTGGCCAACCTGCCGCTGGTGCCGCAGATGTTCAGCAGACTGGCGGGAACGCCGCGCCAGGTGCGGCAGCTGCTGGCCTCGACCGGATCGCAGATTGATGCGGCGGGCGAGGCGCAGTACCTGCATCTGTTGCGCCAGCCCAGCCATGTCGCCGCAACACTTGCGATGATGGCGCAGTGGAACCTTGATGCGCTGCTGCGCCGCTTGCCGCAAATGGCGACGCCTTGCCTGCTGATCACAGGATCAAACGACCGCGCGGTGCCGCCGCAGGTTTCAGCGCGTGCGGCGGCGCAGATGCCAAACGGGGCTTGGGCCGATCTGCCCGGCTCTGGCCATCTGGTGCAGGAAGAGGCGGCGGACCAAGTGGCCGACCTGATCCGCGGCGCGTTGCGCAATCTTAACCCCGAACTCAGCGGACACGAGGCCTGACATGACCAAAACCATCCTGCGCGCCCTTGCCGGGGAAACCCTGCCCACCCCGCCGATCTGGATGATGCGTCAGGCCGGGCGCTATCTGCCCGAATACCGCGCCACCCGCGCGCAGGCC
>JBIHZO010000159.1:0-7546 GCA_044231405.1 Cypionkella sp.
CCGCGTAGGACAGGCACAGGCCATGATTGCCAGAGGAATGTGTGGCCACGCCGCGCATGGCCTGCGCGTCTGAAAGACCAAACACCGCGTTTGACGCCCCCCGCGCCTTGAACGCGCCGGCCTTCTGAAAGTTCTCGCATTTGAAGTACAACTCCGCCCCGGTCAGCGCGTTCAAATAACTGGAGGTCAGAACCGGCGTGCGATGGATATAGGGCGCGATCCTGGCATGGGCGGCCTCAACATCTTGATAAGTCGGGATATACATTGCGCACTCCTACAGTGTCGTCTTGCGGTAATAGTCCTGCGCCGCCGCAACGCCAGACCCCAGGGTCACAGGCCAGCCCAGATCGGCCATGCACATTTCGGCCGTGGCCAGACCCGACAGCACCATCACATCGGTCAGCATGCCCAGATGGCCGATGCGGAACACCTTGCCCGCAACCTCGCCCAAACCGACCCCAAACGCCACGCCGTATTTCTGCGCCGCCAGTTGCACCAGATCGGTGCCGTTGCAGCCCTCGGGCACCACCACGGCCGTCACTGTGTCGGAATACAGGTCCGCAGAGGCCGCGCAGGGCCGCATCCCCCAAGCCGCAATCGCGCGGCGCACGCCTTCCGCAAGGCGATGATGACGGGCGTAGACGGCTTCCAGCCCCTCATCCTCCAGCATCTCGATGCTGCGGGCCAAACCTGCGATCAGACCGACGGCGGGGGTGTAGGGATAGCCGCCCGCCGCATAAGTGCGCAGCATGTCCTTGAAATCAAAGAAAGTGCGGGGCAGGCGGGCGGTTTCCATCGCGGCCAGCGCTTTGGGCGAGACGCCCAGAATGGCCAAACCCGCAGGCAGCATGAAGCCCTTTTGACTGCCCGCAATTGCCACGTCCACGCCCCAGGCGCCCATCTCGAACGGCATTGAGCCTATCGAAGACACGCCATCCACAAACAGCATCGCCGGATGCCCGGCAGCATCCATTGCACGACGTATCCCTGCGATATCGGATTTCACCCCCGTTGCGGTTTCGTTGTGGGTGGCCAGAACCGCCTTGATCTGGTGGTCGCGGTCTGCCTTCAAAGCCGCCTCGATCGCGGCCAAAGGCACCCCCTGTCCCCAGGGTGTTTCGATGATGTCCACATTCAGGCCGTGGCGTTGGCACATGTCAATCCAGCGGTGGCTGAACATGCCAAAGCGCGCCGCCAGAACCGTATCACCCGGGGACAAGGTGTTCGAAATCGCCGCCTCCCAACCCCCGGTGCCGGTGCTGGGCAGAATGATCACCTCGCCTGCCTCCATCTTCAGCACCCGCCGCACGCCTTCGACCGCAGGCCGGAACAGCCGCGCAAAGGCTGGAGAACGATGGTCCAGCGTCGGCATATCGCAGGCTTTGCGGATCGCCTCGGGGATATTGGTCGGGCCGGGGATGAAGACCGGATTCTGGCTGGACATGGGAAACTCCGTGGCTGCTGCCGTGACCCTAGGTCGCAGGGGCAGCACGTGCAATTTTTTCGAAATTGTTTTTCACCCAATGAAAAATGTGGTAATTTTGAACAACATCATGCTGTTGCGCTTTTTCAAGGGCCGCGTCGCCCCAAACCAGAGGGAAATTATGTCAGATCAACCCCGCCCGCGTGGCCGCCCCAAGGCGTTTAACGACAAGACCGATCAGAACACCGTGCAGGCGCTGGACCGCGCTTTGGGCCTGCTGGAAATTCTGGCCATCAGTCCCGGCATGACCCTTTCCGAGCTGGCGGTGCAAAGCGAACAGGCGGTGGCTACGGTGTTCCGCGCATTGGTGACGATGCAGGCACGCGGGATGGTGGAATGCGAAGAGCCGGGGCAGATCTGGCATATCGGCGGCGGTGCGTTCCGCGTCGGTACGGCGTTTTTGCGCCGCACCAAAGTGGTCGAACGCGCTCGTCAGCCGATGGATCAACTGATGCGCGACACAGGTGAGACGGCAAATCTGGGCATTGAGGCGGGGGATGAGGTGCTGTTTCTGGCGCAAGTCGAAACCCACAACGCCATCCGTGCCTTCTTCCCGCCGGGCACCAAGGGGCCGATGCATGTGTCCGGCATCGGCAAGGCGCTGCTGGCCTGGTATCACGAGGACCGGGTGCAGGGCATCCTTTCGCGCAAGGGCTTGCAGCGGTTCACCTCGCTGTCACTCAGTTCCATCGAAAGTCTGATGCGCGATCTGGAGCGTACCCGCCAGCGCGGCTTTGCGATTGACGATCAGGAACGCGCCGAGGGCATGCGCTGCGTGGCCGCCCCGATTTTCAATGCCCATGGCGAGCCGGTTGCAGGGCTTTCGGTGTCGGGTCCGGCATTTCGGATGGGGCTGTCGGATGCCACCCGGTTCGGATCTTTGGTGCGCGAGGCGGCGGATCAGGTCACACTGGCGACAGGGGGAGTGCGACCGGAATAATTTGATCAAACCCATTGATCGGCGGGCCGCGCCGTGATCTGTCTGGCGCAAAGCGGGGGCAGATCATGCGTGTGTTCATCAATGGCTTTGGTCGCATCGGACGGTCGGTTCTGCGCGCGGCGATGCTGGGGGCGGCTCCGGGCGTGCAGATCGCCGGGATCAATGACATCGCGGCGGCAGAGATGTGCGCCTATTTGTTCGAATATGACTCGGTGTTCGGCCCTTGGCATGGTTCCGTGGCCTTGGCAGATGGGGCACTGGTGGTGAACGGGCAAGCGATCCCGCTGCACCGCACCGCCGACATTTCAAACCTTGATCTGGCGGGCGTCGATGTCGTGTTGGAATGCACCGGCCGTGCGGACATGCGTGGGGTCGCCGAACGTGGCCTGCAGGCGGGTGCAGCGCGGGTGCTGATCTCTGGCCCTTCGCAAGCCGCTGATTTTACGGTGGTTCTGGGGGCGAATGACGGCGATCTGCGCGATCAGCCTATCGTGTCGAACGCATCCTGCACCACCAACGCCTTGGCCCCCTTGGCGCGTTTGATCCATGAAACCTGGGGCATCGTGACCGGGTCGATGACCACCATTCATTGCTACACGGGCAGCCAACCCACGGTGGATGCCCCTGCCGCCGATTTTGCCCGCTCCCGCGCCGCAGCCCTGTCGATGGTGCCGACCACCACCAGCGCCCAACGCTTGCTGGACATCGTGCTGCCCCAGATCGCCGGAAGGCTGGAAGGCTCGGCCGTGCGGGTGCCGACGGCCAGCGTCTCGGCGGTGGATCTGTGTGTGATGACGGAACTTCCCGCCAATGCCGCCGAAGTCAACGCGGCCTTGTGCAGGGCAGGCGGTGTCATCGGAACCACCGACCGTGCGCTGGTGTCCACCGATCTGCGGGCGCGGCCTGAAAGCATCATCATGGCCCTGCCGGAAACCCGCGTCACCAAAGGTGGCATGTTGCGGGTGTTCGGCTGGTATGACAACGAATGGGGCTTTTCCAACCGCATGCTGGACGTGGCCACCCTTATGGCCCGCCACAGCCAAAAACTGGGTTAGTCGATCCGGTTCTTGTATTCGTAGCGATAGTTGTAGCTGTACGAATATTCGGACCGGGCTTTGCGCGGATCAAACCCGTTCAGGATGGTCCCTGTCAGCCGCACGCCGGCAGAGTCAAAGGTTTTCAACATCGACTGCACTTCGACCAGAGGCGTCTGATCGTAGCGCACCACTGCCAGAACGCCGCCGGCATTGGCACCCACGATGACAGGGTCAGTCACCGCCAGCACGGGCGGGCAGTCCAGAATGGTCAATTCGAAGCGCTTGTTCAACTCATCGAAAAGGTCGCCCATCCGTTTGCGCATCAACAGCTCGGACGGGTTCGGGGGGTAGGAACCGGTTGGAATAAACCACAGGCCATCCACTTTGCTGGTGCGCAGCACTTCATCCAAAGTCTTTTCGCCGGAAAGGTACTCTGACAGACCCGGCTCGTTCTTCTGAATGCCAAAAAACTTGCGCAACTGGCCGCGCCGCATGTCGGCATCCACCAGACAAACCATCTGCCCGGTTTGGGCCGTGACGACCGCAAGGTTCAGCGAGGTGAACGACTTGCCAGCCCCCGGGGCCGTCGAGGTGATCGCCAGCGACCGGGTTTTTGCCTCAACCATGCCAAACTGCAGACTGGTCCGCAGGCTGCGCAATCCTTCGATGGCCAAGTCTGTCGGATCGGTCAAAGCCAGAATGCTGTGCTTGGGTGCATCTTTCCTGGCAGGCGCGGCAAGGTTGATGGTTGCAAAAACCGGAAGCCCTATCTGTTCCAACGCCTCTGTGCCTTGCACAGCTTTGCGCATCCAGCCGCGCAAAAGGCTGATCGCAAGACCGGCAAAGCCGCCCAACATGATGGCCAGCATCCGCACGATGCTGGTGCGGGGGGCAACCGGCGCGGTGCCGACCTCGGCGGTGTCGATGATGCGCACGTTGCCAACCGTGCTGGCTTTCAGCACCCGCACTTCTTGGGCGCGCGTCAGCAGTTCGGTATAGATCTGCTGCGCCAGTTCCAAATCGCGCGTCAGGTTCAGGATCTCTTTCTGCGTTTCCGGCAAGGTTTCAACCTCGCCACGCAGTGTCGTCAAGTCGTCCTGAAGCCGTTGGCGCTGTGCAATCAACTGCTGATAAATCGGGTGACTGGTTTTGTAGCGCTGCTTGATGTCGTCTTCTTTGGTTTGCAACTCCCGCAGTTCAGTCTCGATCCGCGTGACCTGAGACAGGACATTTTCGGTTTCAAAGGTCAGGTCGACGGATTGTTGTTGCTGGCGATAGTCGTTCAAAGCCTTTTCGGCCGCCACAAGATTGGCCTGCGCCTCGGGCAGTTGTTCGTTGATGAAGGTCAGGCTGCTTTCGGCAACTGCGGCACTTCTCTCAATATTCTGGCGCACATAGGCTGTCGCAATACCGTTCAGGGTGCGGATTGCTGTCGCGCCGTCTTTGTGCTTGTAGCGCACCTCCAAAATGGAGGATTGCCGCCCACGCTCGCTGACCGCCAAGGCGGCCCGCACCACGTCAATCGCCTTGCGTTCGCTCAGATGGACCAGCGTAAACTCACGGCCCTGTGGGGCGATGAATTCGGTGATCTTCAGCGCAAATCCACGGCTGGGGTCCTGCAACATCTGGCCCACTTTGCCTTCAAGGCTGGAGCCATCAGGAAGCTGGATCGTATAACCGCCGTTGGTCCCGGCTGTGATGCCAATGGCGCGTCCAACAAGGTCTGGCGACACTTCCAGCAGTTCCAGTCGGACCGTTTCACCCTTGCGGGCATAGGGGCGCAGAAACCCGAAGTTCGGAACAGGCAAGTTGTACCGCGCCATGGCCTGGCCAAAGAAGGGCGCGTATTCCGGAGTGATCTGCCAATCAAGGTTTTGTTCGGCAACCACCTGACCAATGATCAGACGCGATCCGATGATTTCAATCTCTGTGGCGGCGCGCGAGTCGCTTGGCAGAAAGTCGCTAAGCCCGCTTGGCAGCGCAAGCCCGCCAGAGGACCCCTGTTCCAGTTGCAACAGCACATCGGCCTGAAGCGTTGGCGGTGTGTTGGCCAGATAAAACAACGCAAGCGCCAGTCCAAGTGCCGAACACAAAGCGACCCAATAGCGCCCTGCCCAAACCAACAAGACGAGTCTGCGCAGATCAATTTCGTCTGTGTCCATTGTAAGGCGTGGGGCGGATGTCATTTGGCACCTTTGCTTGGAAGCTTACCTGCCCAAGCCTTGGCCGCTGCCTCGATCTGGTCAAACACTAAGGCATGAAACTCTGTTGACTTGCGGTACGGATCGGCGATGCCTTTCGCGCCAACCCAATGGTCAAACAACATGATTTTCCCGGAAAGCTGCGGTGCATCGCGGGCGATCTGCGCCTTGTGGCCGGCTTCCATGACCAGAATAAGATCCGCTGCCCGGCCCAGTTCGACATCAAACTGCCGCGCGACATGCCCGTCCAACGAAACATCTCGCGCCGCTGCAACTTCGGAAGCGGCTGCATCGGCGGATTGGCCAACCAAAGCGCCGATCCCGGCCGAAGCCACCGAAAGGTGCGGAGCATGGGCCTTCAGCAAACGCTCGCCCAATGGCGATCTGCAGATGTTGCCTACGCAGACCACCAGCACAGTCTTAATCATGAAATGCGCCTGTCAATTAGCGGCAATGTTGTCCACTGCCGTAACCGCCTGAACACTTGGAATCAAGCCGGAGATTGCGTCATTCCATTTTTGCAGCGGCGATCGGATAATGTAGATGACATCCGATGGCTCAAGCACAAACCGGGTACCCAGCAGCATTCCGGTCGGGTCGCTGGTTTCCAACTGGAACACGGTGATCACGCCAGGGCGGCGCTGGCGGAACACAAACACCCCACGCGCATCTGCCCGCACTTCGACAAGTCCGCCCTGCCGTGTGATCGCCTGTGTCAAGGTGACCGGTTCCCGTGACAGGTCGATAACGTCCGGTTTCTGCACTTGCCCCAGCAAATAAGCCTCTTCAGCACGACGGCGTGGCACATTGACCACATCGCCGCTGCGCAGAACCGGGTTGTTTTGCTTGATGCCGGCCGCGAGGTAACCCTCAAGGTCGACGATGTAGCGCGTGCTGCCGCGTTGAATGCTGACCCTGCGCGTGTCGCCCGACTCGGTGGCACCACCGGCAGCCGTCACAGCCTCGACCAAAGTCACCGGAACCGTCGTCAACACCTGACGGTTCGGCGCTTCCACTTCGCCCGATACCACCACACTTTGTGAATTGAACGCCGCGACACGCACTTCCAACTGGGGATCGGGGATGAATTCGGACAGCCTGTCGGTCACATCGGCGCGAATTTGCTCCGGGGCTTTGCCGCGGGCTTGAACCTGCCCGATGAACGGATAAAAGAACGTCCCATCCGACTGCACGCGGAAACCGGTTTCTTCTGCACTGCGCTGCGGACCCGCAGGCAGGGTCAGTTCTGGATGGTCAAAAACGGTGACGTTCAGGATATCGCCGACGCCCACCTTGTAGTCCCAGCCAGCGCTGGAGGGGGCCCCGGACGTGGAATGCCCCCGCGACGGGCTGCTGAAGCTGCCGATGTTTCCGGCGTCCAGACGGATGATCTCGACATTCTCGTTCAGGGATTTCTGCTGTTCTTCGGTCACGGGAAAAGAAACGAATCCGTCGGTGCATGCACCGAGGCCAAAAAGACACGCAAAAATAATGAAGGGTTTACGCATCTTCGCATCCTTTATCTTTAGATTGTATTTGCTCTTAGGCGATAAGTCCGGTTCCGAGAAGACAGATTCAAGAACTGTCCACAGGGATTTTCGGATTTCCGCCGATGCCCGTCCAAGACCCACGGATGGTGGTGCAGATGCAGATGCATACCGTATGAAGATGTTGACCTTGGTCAGCGGGCGCGCTTGACTGCAACAGGCACCGGCCTTTGGTCTGCTTGCCAACGCCACCTCGCCCCCAGCCAAAAAGGCAGTCCATTCATGTCGGTTCTGAAAGAGTTCTTCCATTCGGCCCCTTTGGACGATGGGGATGCCGTCACCGGCCACTATTTTGAAGTCGCATCAGGCGACAAAGCCCGCCCTCAGGTCTGGGCCTA
>JBIHZO010000160.1:0-7526 GCA_044231405.1 Cypionkella sp.
CGTTTGCACCAACTCGTCAAAGGCCGCACGCTCATAGGCAAGCCCTTGATCCAGCGGTAAAAGCTGGGCTGCCTCGATGCAGTCGATGACCCGGCCGGGCGCGGGCAGTCGCGCACCCGCAAACTGCTTGCGCGCCGCTGCAATCGCGGCCTGATAGGCCACCCCATCGCGCAAGCCATCGCGCCGGTCACTGCTGCGCACAGGGGCCCCCGCCGCAGCCAAGGCCAAAGCCATCGCGCAGGCGGCATCGCGCAAGCCCGTGTCCACCACCTGATCGACCAGCCCGATCGCCAAGGCTTGCGCCGCCGACAGGGGGGTTGTTTCCAGCAACACCTTCAGCGCCGCCGCAGCGCCGACAATGCGGGGCAGGCGCTGCGTGCCACCTGATCCGGGCAAAATCCCAAGACTCACTTCGGGCAGGCCCAGATGCGCTTTCACATCCGTAACCCGGCCACGTGCCGCCAGCGCCAATTCGAGACCGCCACCCAACGCGTTGCCGTTGATCGCGACGACCACAGGTTTCGGGCTTGCCTCAATCGCATTGCACAACTGCGCAAGACCACTGCCCGCATCTTTGCGGCCAAGTTCCGCCATGTCGGCCCCAGCGGAAAACTGCGCGATGTCGGATGCAATCACGACCGCCCGCATGTCAGGGTCGTCCATTGCCAGTTTCAGCCCTGCCATCAAACCATCTCGCAGATCGGACGAAAGCGCGTTGACCGGGCGATGCGCCAGAACCAGCAGCATCACACCGTCCCGACGGATGACCTGAATTGGGGACACTTCCGACTTGGCAGCCGCCAGCTTGCTGTTCATGGCGAAAACTTTCACACCGGTTACGACTGTGATATTAAGCTGCGCCCAGAGCTGCTTGGCAATCCCGCATTGCGCCCGCAGGGGGTGCTTGCTGCGTTAAACCGCGATCAGACCGGCATGTTGTCGAAGTCGGCCTCAATCTCGGCATCGGCGGCCATATGGCCCGCATCAAGCGGAGCGCGCCCCGGCATCACCTGCGTCAGCGCCTGCATCTCTGCAAAAAGCAGCCGCAAGCCGATGGCCTGCCCGACCATCGCGGCATCTGTCATTTCGCCCGCCAAGTGGGCCACTGCGTCCAAACCCATCGTGTGTGCCATCATCTCCCCCTTCATGCTGCACATGTCCGGCAAAACGGCGTGTAGGGCAGCACGTTCAACCGCGCCTCGCCAATCTCTGCGCCGCATTTCACGCAAAGGCCGTACTCGCCCGCGTCGATCCGAGCCAAAGCCGCCTCAATCTTGCGAATTTCCTGTTGACCGCTGATGCCCATGCCTTCCAGCACCTCGTCGCCCTCGCGCTCGGTCGCAAGTTCTTCCCAATCCTGCGATTGGTGCGAATCCAGCTCGGCCTCGATGCCCCGCAACCGACCTTTGAGGTCGGCAAGACGCGTCTCAAGCTGGGTTTTGCGTGCGGAAAAGGGGGTCATGTGCGGTCTCCTGTTCTAAGACGACTGTAGGTGGCGCGAAGATCCGATGCTTTGACCCATATCAAGTTTTGGCGCAATTACACATTCACATATTGAAATGTATTTATCAAAGCGCTATCTGAATGACACTTCGCAACAGCCAAGGAGCGCCGCCATGCACCCCGCCGTTCATGCATTCTTTGACGAGGCCACCAACACCATCACCTATCTGCTGCGCGAACCCCAAGGCCGCGCCTGCGCGGTGATCGATTCCGTGCTTGATTTCGATTATGCATCCGGGCGCACCGACACCCGGTCCGCCGATGCCGTGATTGCCTTTGTGCAAGCTGAAGACCTTGATTTGCAGTGGATTTTGGAAACACATGTCCACGCCGACCACCTGTCAGCCGCCCCTTACATCCAAGAGACTCTGGGCGGGCGGATCGGAATTGGCGATCAGATCACTGTTGTGCAGGACACTTTCGGGAAAATTTTCAACGAGGGCACCCGCTTTGCCCGTGACGGCAGCCAGTTTGATCGGTTGTTCCACGAGGGCGACAGCCTGATGATCGGCCAGTTGCGCCTTGACGTGATGCACACGCCCGGACACACGCCGGCTTGTCTGACCTATGTTGCGGGTGACGCAGCCTTTGTTGGTGACACGCTGTTCATGCCCGACTTTGGTACGGCGCGTTGTGACTTTCCGGGCGGTTCGGCCGAGGTGATGTATGCCTCGGTACAGCGCATTCTGGCGCTGCCGGACGCGACCCGCATCTTCGTCGGCCATGACTACAAAGCCCCCGGGCGCGACGATTACGCATGGGAAACCACTGTGGGCGCACAAAAGGCGCAGAACGTGCATGTGGGTTCGGGGCGCAGCGCGGCTGATTTTGTCGCCTTGCGGCAGGCCCGTGATGCCACCCTTGCGATGCCGCGCCTGATCGTGCCGTCCCTGCAGATCAACATGCGCGCAGGTCAGATGCCGGAACCCGAAGACAACGGCATCGCTTACCTGAAAGTGCCGCTCAACGCGCTTTGAAACCCTTGGACCTCCGCAGCAACCGCCGAGATCGGTGCTGGCCTTTGGGTCAGCCCGGCCTGCCAGACAGATGCGGATCCGGTCTTTCGTCAGAGCGATATTACAAGACCCACGCCACCTGCAAACGGGTCGCTTGGGTTTGACCGTCGAAGTGGTGCTGGTACGGACGTTGGCTGTTCGTGACGGCTGCGCGCTGGAGTCAGCGACAGAACGGACACTGGCCCGATCTGCATCGGCTTCAGCAGCCGCGACCACCGCAAAGCTCGCCTGCTTTTCTTTGGGTTTGACGCTCCTCCGCAAACCTTGGTGGTTTGGCTCAATTCTGTTCCCATCCGCATGCTCGGGCGGACATCAGTCCGCCGTCGTCTGTCGTTGGCCTTGGCCTTGGCCTTGGCCGCAGAGCAGGGTCCAACGCCGCGTCAGGGCCAAGGATCGCAGGGGGAGCCAAGGGAAAGGCTGTCTGCCCTTTCCTCTTGCCGTCCCGGCGGATAAGCTGCCCACATCACCTGCGCGCCCGGACCTGCGTCGCGGCGCCTCTTGGCAGCCAAAGGAACAAAATGGACATCCGCGCCCTGACCCCGACCTATGCCGTCTCGCCACAGATAGACCAGTCGGACCTGCCCGCGATCAAAGCGGCCGGCTACACCACGGTCATCGACAACCGTCCCGATGGTGAGATTCCACCCCATTTGCACAGCCAGCAGATGCGTTTGGCGGCCGAGGCTTTGGGGCTTCGGTTTGTGGAAAACGCGGTGATCGGCGGGGCGCTGACCATGGACAACGTCACCGCGCAGGCACAGGCGGTGGCCGAGGCGACTGGTCCGGTGTTTGCCTACTGCGCCAGTGGCAACCGCAGCTCCATCCTTTGGGCGCTTATGAATGCCAAGGATCGCCCCGCGGATGAGTTGATCGGCATTCCGGCACAATTTGGCTATAATCTGGGCCATCTGCGCGACCAGATCGACGCTTTGGCGAAAGCCTGACGGCATTCATGCCGACTGCCGCAGCGGTTCGGGCACTTGCGCCAAAGGTGCCACCTGCACCGTTGTCGCACTGTGCGAAGTGGGCGGTGTCATGCGAATGGCACGCAGGCCACGGTTCTGGCCCAATTTGCCTTCGGCCACCTTCCGCCCATCAATACCCTCAAAGCTGATCTGATCCAGACCTGCGCGGGGCAGCGCCAACACCTCGCCCACGCGCAGGCCCATCACGCGCGACAAAGGCATCGACAGCCGCGCCAAAACCGCATCCAGACTGCAATCTGCCGCGCCCACCTGTTCAGACAGCGCAGCGGTGAACGCGGGCCCCGCGTCCGCTTCATCCAGCAGCGGGCCAGTGCGCAGATCGGGCACAACACCGCGCCCCTCGGCGGGCATCGCCAGCACGACCTGACCCTGGCGAACGCCGTTGGCCAGTGTGACATCGGCATTCAACACGCGGTAAGTGGTGTCTTCCAGCAGCAACCCCAAGGGGCGCGGATCATCCAAGAAAGATGCATAGCGAAAGCCTCCAGCCCAGATCAGATCGGCCTCTTGTGCAAGGCCGGTTTCCATCCCGGCAAGGGCTGTGTCGATCATCCCCGCCACCATGGCCGCATCGGTTCGCGTGGGTTTGCGCGGCGCGGGAGTGCCAGCCGAAACCTTGCCAATCGTCAGCATTTCGATCATGCCCGCCAGCACCGGGGCCGAGATCACCAGCAGGCCAAGCCCGTCTTTCGGACCTTCCAGCACGACGATCAGTGCCAATGCAGGCAGCAGTTCCAGCAGTTCGGCCAAAGACCGGCGGTCCAACGCCAGCCTTGTCACCTCAAGCGGCAGCTTCAGATCGTCGCGCGCGGCGCGGGCCAAAGCCAGCCGCCAGCCGCGATCAGCCCCCGGACCGCCTTCGGTCAGCACTGCCCGGCCCGCCAGAACCTTGCGCCGGATCACCCCGATTTGCCCTTCCGCCATGCCGCGCCCCTTTGGTTTGTTGCCCCAAAGCTACGCGCAGGCCCTTACCAAAGCGTTGAGATTTCACCTTAGCTCACCTGTTTTTCCAGCCGCAGCGGCAGCGTGACGCGAAACGCCGCGCCCTTCTGGCCCGGCAGATAGGACACCGTGCCGCCCAGATTGGCCATCACCTCGCGGCAAATGGCCAAGCCAAGCCCCGCCCCGCCTGCGCGGGTCTGATCGGTCAGGCGCGCGAATTTCTCAAAGATAAGCCCTTGCGATTCCTTGGGAATACCGGACCCGTTGTCGATAAAATCCACCACGATCCGCCCAGATTTCTGCCGCACGGCAATGCGCAAAACCGGATTGGCAGCATCACAATACTTGCGTGCATTTGAAATAAGATTGATGAAAACCTGCACCAACCGGTCGGCATCGGTGCGCAGATGAATCTCTTCGGCCGCATAGTGGCGCTGCACATCAAAGGCGCGCTCGGGCCGGGTCTGGCTGGCTGCAGCCATCGCCTGATCAATCATCTGTCCCAGATTGGCCAGACCCAAATTCAACTGCACCGTCCCGTTTTCCAGAACCGACAGATCCAGCAAATCATCCAACAGACGCGTCAACCGCACCGCCTCCTCATGGATGATGCGCCCATAAACCGACACCTTCTGCCCGGCCAAGTCACCCTCGGCCAGAATCTCGGAAAACGCGCGGATCGAAGTCATCGGGGTGCGCAATTCATGGCTGATCTGAGACAGGAACGAATCCTTCTGCACCGAGATCTGGGTCAGTTTCTCATTCACTTCGCGCAGTTGCCGCGCAGTGCGGGTCAGTTCTTCCTGCTTGTCCTCCAGCTGCGCCGAATACTCCATGATCTGCGCGGACTCTGTCGCCACAGCCAGCAAATCCTCAACCGTCACGGTGGCGCGTCCGAAAAGCTGGCTGATCATGGCATGGGCGGTCGCAGCCCCGACCGACCCTGCCAGCCGCCGCTCCAGCCCGGCCAAGAAACTGGGGGTCAGGTCGGGCAAGAATCCTGCCTTGCCCTGATCGCGGGCCGCTGCCTCAAAAAACGACAGCGCGTCTTCGCCCAGAATGCGCTGCGCCATCGCCAACAGCGCCTCGGGCTCTGCCTGCCCGTGGGTCCAGCCCAGCCGTTCCGCCTGCAACTCGGAGTCGAAAGCGTTCACAAAAGCCGCACCCTGAATGCGCTCCACCGGATCGGGAAAGGACAGGATTGACCCCAAAGCAAAGGCCGACGTATTGGCCACCAGCGACCAGAAAATCGCATGCATCAGCGGGTCCATGCCTTGGGTGCCAAACAGCGCCTGTGGACGCAGCCAGCCCATGCCAAACAGCCCGGTTTCAAACACCTGCGCCGGGATGACACCATCTGCACCGAACGACGGCAGGAAGAGGGTGAAGGCCCAGACCACAAAGCCAATGCTCAGGCCCGCCACCGCTCCGGTTTTTGTCGCACCACGCCAGAAAATCCCGCCCATAAGCGCCGGCAACACCTGTGCCATGCCCGCAAAAGCGATCAGGCCGATCGAGGCCAGCGCCGCCGACCCGCCCGACAGGCGAAAATAGCCCAAACCCAGCGCCAACACGATCATGATCGACAGCCGCCGCGCCGACAGAACCCAGCCGCGCAAATCTCCGGCCATCGCGGCTTTGGGTCGCAGCCACAGCCACGCCGGCATCATCACATGGTTGGACAGCATGGTCGCCAGCGCGATGGTTTCGACAATCACCATTGACGTGGCCGAGGAAAACCCACCCAGAAAGGCCAGCATGGCCAGCCCGCCCTGCCCCTCGGCCAAGGGCAAAGTCAGCACCAGCATGTCGGGGTTGGTGTCGGCGGGCATCCGTTCCAATCCGACCACGGCGATTGGCAGGATGAACAGGCTCATCAGGAACAGATACAGCGGGAAGGCCCATGAGGCGCGCGCCAGATGCCCCTCATCGACATTCTCAACCACCATGACCTGAAACATCCGCGGCAAGCAGATCACCGCCGCCGCCGACAAGAAGATCAGCCCAGTCCAGCGCCCCGGCTGCAAGGCCCAGCCCTCGCTGCTGAAATCTTCAATCCGTGCGATGATCGCCATCGGACCACCTGCCAACCCCCAGACCACAAAGGCCCCCACCGCGATCAGGGCCACCAGCTTGACCACCGCCTCAACCGCGATCGCCATCACGATGCCGTGGTGTTGCTCTTTGGCGTCCAGATTGCGGGTGCCGAACAGGATGGTGAAGAGCGCCAGCCCTATCGCCACCCAGACGGCTGTTGCATCGCGGTTCGGCAGCGCCCAGCCCGCCGGAGTTTCCGATGCGAAAACACCGAACGAAAGCGTCACCGACTGCAACTGCAGAGCAATATAGGGCGTGGCCGCCACAACTGCGATGACAGTTACCAGCACGCCCAAAAGGTTCGACTTGCCGTAACGGCTTGAAATCAAGTCAGCAATCGAAGTGACCCGCTGTTGCCGGCCGATCCGCACCAGCTTGCGCAGCACCCACCACCAGCCGACAAACACCAGCGTTGGCCCCAGATAGATGGTCAGAAACTCCATCCCCGACCGCGCCGCATAGCCAACTGCTCCGTAAAACGTCCACGCCGTGCAATAGATTGACAATGACAATGTGTAGATCAATGGCGAGCGCAAGAACCCCATCACTCCGCGCGATGCGCGGCGCTCGACAAAGAAGGCCACACCGAACAGGAAGGCCACATAAGCAAGACAGGTCAGAACAAGGATGTTGAACGGCATCAGCGGTCCTCGCCATCCTCATCCTGGCCGGGCAGGTTTTCGCTTTCGGCCAATCCGGGCGACAGCGCTGCGGCAAGACCGATCAACCCGGCCCAGACCGCAAAGACATAGACCCAAGCCGACCCGCCGGATGCCGGGTCCACCCAAAGCGCGGGCAGCATCAACAGGAACAGGCCAAGGATCGGCAGCAATCTTGCGGCATCTCGCAAGCGACGTTTGCGGTAGACCGCACGGGCCAGAAACAAAGGCGCGCGCAGACGGCGCATTCAGACCCCCAGCAGATCGCGCACAGCGGCGCGTATCTCGGCATTGGCAAAAGGCTTGGTCATGAAGGCCGACAC
>JBIHZO010000161.1:0-7516 GCA_044231405.1 Cypionkella sp.
GGGGCGGTTGCGCCAACACTGGCATCGCCCCAGCTTGGGGCGGTCGGTCGATGTGATGCTGTACGGCATTTTGCGGGATGAATGGGCGGCGCTGTGAAACCACCCTTGCGGCCCCCCAGCCCCACGCCTACATTTACACCAACACCAAACGGAGTGCAAAATGGCCATCGAAGCCCATGACATCGAAGCCCTGATCCGCGCCGCCTTTCCGGACGCGAAAATCACCGTACAAGGCGATGACGGCGCGCATTTTTCCGCCGAAGTGGTGGATGCCAGCTTCAAGGGCATGAACCGCGTGCAACAACAGCGCGCGGTCTATGCCAGCCTGAAAGGTCAGATGGACGGCCCGTCAGGCGCATTGCACGCGCTGGCGCTGACCACGAAGGCACCGGAATAGTCCGGCAGGCCGGACCACAACAATGACCCCCCGCTGCGACGGCGGTTTCAAAAAAGGATGACGACCATGACCGCAGTTGACCAAATCCGTGACACCGTGACCAAGAACGACGTGGTGTTGTTCATGAAGGGCACCAAGATGATGCCGCAATGCGGGTTCTCGTCCAAGGTGGCGGGGATCTTGAACTACATGGGCGTCGAATACACCGATGTGAACGTGCTGGCCGATGCCGAAATCCGGCAGGGGATCAAGGACTTCTCGGATTGGCCGACCATCCCGCAGCTGTATGTGAAGGGCGAATTCGTCGGCGGCTGCGACATTGCCATCGAGATGACGCTGTCGGGCGAGTTGGACGCGCTGCTGGAGGCCAATGGGGTGGCATTCGACAAGGCCGCGTCCGGGAAAATCCGCGAAGCCAACGCGGGGTAAGGCGCGCCCGGACGATCTTCCAGTGGAAGATCGTCAGCGCCGAACGCCAAAACCGCCAGGTTTGGGCCGGGTGACGGATGTTTCTGCTCTGTGATCGCAGTGCCGTCCGGGCATCACGTCGGATCTGCGACATTCAAAGGCCGAGCGATGGCTCCCGACCCCCAAACCCCCGGAATAGTCGCGCGTCGGGGCTGACAATTCTGGTCAGACTGTCCGCTTTTTGAGGATCAGGACGCCATCCGGTCTTCGACTGCGGCAGCCAGCGCCTCGGCCCTTGCGGCGATTTCGGCGAGGGTTTCGAGCACGGCGGGCGGGACGACGGCGACTTCGATCTTTTCGCGTTCCGGCACCGGGCGGGATTCGATCTCGGCCAGTTTCAGCTTCAGCTGGCGCAGTTCATCTTCGATCGCTGCGGTTTTGTCAGCCAGCATCAGCCCCGACATCAGCAGCATGCGGGCCTCTGGCAGACGGCCCATCTGGGCCACCAATGGCTGCGCTTCGACGTCCAGCATCGCGGCGGCGCCGCGCAAAAAGTGTTCTTCGCCGGGTTGGCAAGACACAGTGAAGCTGCGACCGCCGATGAGGATTTCCAGATCAGGCATCGTGGCGGGCCTCCGCAATCAGGGGGTTCAGGGCGGCGACAATCTCGGCCAGTTCTTCGGCCTCTGACGCGCGGGCGGCGCGCAGCGCGGTCAGTTCCGCCAGCATGGCCTTGTTGATATGTTCGGGTTCGGTGACGCCCAGTTGCGCGACATCGCGCAGATCGGCCATTTCGGCGTTCATCTGATCGACGGTGCGGCGCAGACGGTTCAGGTCAACCGATTGCGCCTCAAGCTGCGCGGTCAGGTCGGACAATTGATGCTCCAGCGCTGCCTTTTCTCCGCCGTCCTTGTCGCGCACGACGCGCAAGCGCTCGTTCAACTGCGCATTCGCCATCCGCTCTTCGTCCAGCGCCTCGGTCAGGCGGGCGAGTTCGGCCTCGGCCATCGAAGCGGGCAGTTCGGATTGCGCGGGTGCGGCGGCCAGACTGGCCACCCCCTGCCCGATGCGTTCGAGTGCCGCCGTGATGCGCCGCTCCAGCTCTGCGATTTCCTGCATTGGCACTGCGCCCTTTCTTGTGGTCGTCTTTGGCTGCGTTTGTCCCATGGTGCGAATCGCCCGGGCCTTCGTCAAGGCCGATCTTAGCCGATTGCACCGGGATAGGCCTCCCTTTCCGACCAAGGCCTTGCGGGGCGTGCTTGATCTTGCCGCGCGGACTGTTATGCAGCCTTCAGCTCATTCATTCATCAGCAGGACATCAACCTTGGATATCCAATCTCTTCGCGCCGCCCATCCGGATCATTGGATGCGCGCCGCCGCCATTCGCACCCTGACGCTGGACGCCGTGGCCGCCGCCAATTCCGGCCATTCCGGCATGCCGATGGGGATGGCCGATGTGGCCACCGTTTTGTTCGAAAAGCACCTGCGCTTTGACCCCAAGGCCCCGCGCTGGGCCGACCGCGACCGGTTCATCCTGTCGGCGGGGCATGGGTCGATGTTGATCTATTCGCTTTTGTACCTGACCGGCTACGCAGACATGACGATCGAGCAGATCCGGAACTTCCGCCAGTGGGGCGCGATCACAGCGGGCCATCCGGAATATGGCCATGTGGCGGGGGTGGAAACCACCACCGGGCCTTTGGGTCAGGGCATTGCCAATGCGGTTGGTTTTGCGATTGCCGAAGAAAATCTGCGGGCGCGCTGGGGGGCCAAGGTTCAGGATCACCACACCTATGTGAT
This sequence comes from Cypionkella sp., assembly GCA_044231405.1. Lineage (GTDB taxonomy): Bacteria > Pseudomonadota > Alphaproteobacteria > Rhodobacterales > Rhodobacteraceae > Cypionkella. Next base: position 2,606 of record JBIHZO010000161.1, read on the forward strand.
CGCGGGCGATGGCTGTCTGATGGAGGGGGTTTCTCAGGAAGCCATCGGTCTGGCGGGCAAGCTGCAACTGTCGCGCTTGATCGTGATGTGGGACAACAATGGCATCACCATTGACGGCAAGGTGTCGTTGTCGGACGTGACCGATCAGCGCGCGCGCTTTGCCGCCAGCGGTTGGAATGTGCTGCATTGCGACGGCCATGATCCGGTGGACATTGACCGGGCCCTGACGGCTGCGAAAAAGTCGGACAAGCCGACCCTGATTGATTGCAAGACCCACATCGCCTTGGGCCATGCGGCGCAGGATACGTCCAAGGGCCACGGCGCCTTGACCGATGCCGCGCAGATGAAAGCGGCGAAAGAGGGCTATGGCTGGACGTCAGAGCCCTTTGTCATTCCGGCAGCGATCAAATCGCAGTGGGAAGCGTTTGGCGCACGCGGCGCTGAGGCGCGGGCAGAGTGGGAGGCGCGGATGGCCGCCCTGTCCCCGGCCAAGCAGGCAGAGTTTGCGCGGATTTTCGCGGGCGATGTGCCGGCGAAACTGGCGGCAGTTGTGCGTGGTGTGAAAAAGGCGGCGTCCGAGGCGGGGGCCAAGATTGCCACCCGTTCGGCATCGGAAAAGGTGCTGGCGGCGGTCAACCCGGTTTTGCCGGAAACCATCGGCGGCTCGGCGGATCTGACCGGATCGAACAACACCAAGACCGCCGATCTGGGCGTGTTTGGCGTTGAGGACCGCAAGGGCCGTTATGTCTATTATGGCATCCGTGAACATGGCATGGCGGCTGCAATGAACGGCATGGCGCTGCATGGCGGCGTGCGGCCCTATTCCGGCACGTTCATGTGCTTTACCGATTACGCGCGGCCTGCGATGCGTCTGTCGGCGCTGATGGGAATTCCCGTGGTTTATGTGATGACCCACGATTCCATTGGTCTGGGCGAGGATGGCCCTACCCATCAGCCGGTGGAACATCTGGCGATTTCACGTTCGACCCCCAATACTTACGTCTTCCGCCCCGCCGATATGGTGGAAACCGCAGAGGCTTGGGAAATTGCGTTTGCCTCCACGACCACACCCTCGGTGCTGGCCTTGTCGCGTCAGAACCTGCCAACGGTGCGCAAGGTTCACACCAACACCAACATGGTCGCCAAGGGGGGCTATGTGCTGGCCGAGTCGGAAGGCAAGCGTCAGGTCATTCTGATGGCGACGGGGTCCGAAGTGGAAATCGCGTTGAAGGCCCGCGAGATGTTGCAGGCCGAAGGCATTGGCACCCGCGTGGTGTCGATGCCCTGCATGGAGTTGTTTGCCAGCCAAGACGAGGCTTATCGCCGCAAAATCCTGCCGCCCGGCCCGGTGCGGGTGGCAATCGAGGCCGGCGTGCGCATGGGTTGGGACCGTTGGCTGTTGGGCGAGCGTGGTCGTGATGGGAAATGCGATTTCGTGGGCATGTCCAGCTTTGGCGCATCCGCCCCGATGGAGCGGTTGTACAAAGAGTTCGGCATCACGGCGGAAAACGCGGTGGCGAAGGTCAAGGCGCTTTTGTAACGGATCTGACGCGGTCAGCCCGTCAGATCTCCTGAAGGCCGCGCCCAGTGCGGTTGCGTTCCATCGGGTTTGGCTTATGGAACGCAACCGCAACACACACCGACAGTGCCTGTCTTGGATTTCCTTCAATCTGAATCAGATTGAAGGAAATCCGCTCTAATGCGCGGCCTTTTCCTTTCCGGTCATGGCCGCCCAGGTTGGCCCGATCACCCGGGTCGCCAGTGGGATCAACGCTATGCCCAAAGCCAACCCGATCATCCCGTCACAAGCCGCCGTCACCGCCCATTCGACAAAGCCCGGCGCTTGCGGGACCAAAGCGGCCACCGCCACCGCCCAATGGTGGATCAAGTCATAGGGCGCGGGCCACAGATGCGTGACTTCCAGCCCGTGCACCACAATGCTGCCGCCCACCCACAGCATCGCCAGCGTGCCGACGGTGGACAACAGCGCCATCAGCTTTGGCATAGCGACCACCAGCCCGCGGCCAAAGGCGCGGGCGGCAGAGGTGCGACGATTGGCGGCCATATGAAGGCCGATATCGTCCATCTTCACGATCACCGCCACCGCGCCATAAACCGCCGCCGTGATGAACACCCCGACCACCGCCAGCGTGATCGCCTGCATCCAGAAGTTGGGGCTTTCGACGGTGGCCAGCGCAATCGTCATGATCTCGGCCGACAAGATGAAATCGGTCTTGATTGCGCCCGCGATTTTCTCTTCTTCCAGATGGGCGGCGTCTTTGGGATCAAAATCCTCCGCCACCTCGGCATCCGCATGCGGGAACAGGACGTGGAAGACTTTCTCTGCGCCTTCAAAGCACAGATAAGCGCCGCCCAGCATCAGCAGAGGCGTGATCACTTGCGGCAGGAAGTGGTTCAGCGCCAGAAGCGCGGGCAGCAAGATCACCAGCTTGTTCTTCACCGAGCCCTTGGCGATGCGCCAGATGATCGGCAGTTCGCGGTCAGCCTCAAACCCGTGGACATATTTTGGCGTCACGGCGGCGTCATCAATCACCACCCCCGCCGCCTTGGCCCCGGCCTTGGCCGCCGCCGCCGCAATGTCATCGACCGAGGCCGCCGCCACTTTGGCAATCGCCGCCACATCGTCCAACAGCGCCAGTAAACCGCTCATACCTGCCTCATCCATGCTTTTGCTTTATGTAATGTGCCACAGGCCCAAAGGCAAAGCCTGTCACTTGTTAGCGCGAACACCGAAAGTTTGCGCTAACATATTGAACTTGCGACGTTTTTGCGCTTTTTTGACCCGCGGCCCTATTCTATAGCCAAAATCGACACCAGAAGGTCAGGCAAGGGAATCGGGTATGATCACCATCGGCATCAACGGCTTTGGGCGCATTGGCCGCTGCACTTTGGCCCATATCGCGGAATCGGCGCGCAATGATGTGCAGGTGGTGGCGATCAATGCGACCGGGCCGATTGAAACCAACGCGCATCTGTTGAAATACGATTCCGTGCATGGCCGCTATCCGGGCGTGGTGAAAGTGTCGGGCAATGAGCTGGACCTGGGACGTGGGCCGATCCGCGTGATGAGCACCTATGAGCCAACGGAGTTGGACTGGGACGGCGTCGATGTGGTGCTGGAATGCACCGGCAACTTCAACGACCGCGACCGCGCGGCGGTGCATCTGACACGGGGGGCGAAACGCGTGCTGGTGTCGGCCCCGGCCAAGCGTGCCGATATGACCGTGGTCTACGGGGTGAACCACCGGGCGTTGACGCGCGAGCATCAGGTGGTGTCGAACGCCTCTTGCACCACGAATTGTCTGGCCCCGTTGGCCAAGGTTTTGAACGACGCCATCGGGATTGAATCCGGCATCATGACCACGATCCATTCCTACACCGGCGATCAGCCGACGCTGGACCGCCGCCACAAGGACCTGTATCGCGCCCGCGCCGCCGCCATGGCGATGATCCCCACCTCCACCGGAGCCGGAAAGGCGATTGGCGAAGTGCTGCCGGAACTGGCTGGCAAGCTGGAAGGATCTTCCATCCGGGTGCCGACCCCCAATGTATCCGCCGTGGACCTGTCGTTCATCGCGAACAAATCGGTTTCGGTGGCCGATGTGAACGAAATCATGCGCGAGGCGGCGCAGGGCTATATGGGCATGGTGATGTCTTATGATCCCGAACCAAAGGTGTCGATTGACTTCAATCACACGCCGTATTCCTGTATCTTTGCCCCCGATCAAACCAAGGTCGTGGGCCGTATGGTGCGCGTTCTGGCGTGGTACGACAATGAATGGGGCTTTTCCTGCCGTATGGCCGATGTGGCTGGCGTGATGGGGCGGCTCCTCCAGTAACCGGAGGGGTCGTGACCGACCGTATTGCCCTAGTGCTTGCCAGCCTGATCATCGCGGCGATTTTGGCGGATGTTTTCCTGAACGGCAGCACCGCGATGTTGTTTTTGCTGCGCAAATTGGCCGATATGATCGAATATCTCTCTATCTGGCGTTGAACCATGTAAAGTGCCGTTGAAAATTGCGCTTTTTTGGTGATGTTAGCGCTAGCAAAGGCGCGTGAGTCGCGCCCATTTCAGGAGGTTTACATGGCCGTTAAAGTCGCCATCAACGGGTTTGGTCGGATTGGCCGCAACATTTTGCGCGCGATCATCGAATCAGGACGCACCGATATCGAGGTGATCGCGATCAACGATCTGGGACCGGTGGAAACCAACGCCCATCTGTTCCGCTTTGATTCGGTACATGGCCGGTTTGCGGGCCAGGTCACCACCACCGAGACCACGATTGACGTTGGCCGTGGCCCGATCCGGGTGACCGCGCTGCGCAATCCGGCCGAACTGCCGTGGTCGGATGTGGATGTGGTGATGGAATGCACCGGGATCTTCACCAGCAAAGAGAAATGTGCGGCGCATCTTGAGAATGGATCCAAGCGCGTTCTGATCTCGGCTCCCGGCGATGGGGCCGACAAGACAATCGTGTACGGCGTGAACCATGGCACGCTGACCGCCACCGATCTGGTGGTTTCCAACGCGTCCTGCACCACCAACTGCTTGTCGCCAGTGGCGCAGGTCTTGAATGAGGCGGTCGGCATCACCCGCGGTTTCATGACCACGATCCACAGCTATACCGGCGACCAGCCCACCCTGGATACCATGCACAAGGATCTGTATCGCGGTCGTGCGGCGGCTTTGTCGATGATCCCGACATCAACCGGGGCTGCCAAGGCCGTGGGTCTGGTGCTGCCAGAACTGAAGGGCAAGCTGGACGGTGTGGCGATCCGGGTGCCGACGCCGAATGTGTCGGTGGTCGATCTGGTGTTTGAAGCCTCGCGTGCAACATCGGTTGCGGAAGTCAACGACGCCATACGCGCCGCCGCCAATGGCCGCCTGAA
>JBIHZO010000162.1:0-7487 GCA_044231405.1 Cypionkella sp.
GTTTCAGGATCAGAAGATCGACTTGAACTCGGCGATGTTGGAGGCGTCGTAGGTGAAGGGATCAGACATCGCGGCTTCGCCGTTTTCGTCCAGAGTTGCTGCACCCATGCGGCCCATCGGAATGGACGCGCCAGCCTCGGTCGTCGCACCTTTCTTGATGTTGTAGGCCAGCATGGCGGCGGCATAGCCCAGATCAATCGGGTTCCAGATCGCGAAGGACTTGGTGGCGCCCGATTCAACGGCCCCCGCCATTTCCGACGGCAGACCCAGACCGGTCACGTTCACTTTGCCGATCAGGCCAGCATCGGTGACAGCCTGCGACGCGGCCAGAATGCCCACGGTCGTCGGTGCGATGATGGCCTTCAGGTTCGGATAGGTGGCGATCAGGCCCTGCGCTTCGCGGTAGGATTTGTCAGCCAGATCGTCGCCGTAAACGGTGGCAACCAGATTGATGCCCGGATAGTTCGGCAGCACTTTGGTAGCTTCTTCGATCCAGACGTTCTGGTTGGTCGAGGTCGAGGTGGCCGACAGTATGGCCACATCGCCGCCTTCGGGCATGTTGTCAGCCGCCAGCTTGATGATCGTGTTGCCGATCAAGGCGCTGGACGACGGGTTCAGGTGCATCTGACGGCCTTCCTTGGCCACACCCGAATCCCAGGAAATCACGGTGATGCCGCGTTCCATCGCCTTTTGCAGCGTGGGGGCAACGGCGTCCGGGTCGTTGGCGGAAATGGCGATGGCATCCACGCCTTGGGCGATCAGCGCGTTCAACACTTCGATCTGGCCTTCGGCGGTGGTTTCGGTCGGACCGGTATAGATGATCTCTACGTCGCCCAACTCTTTGGCGGCTTCTTCTGCGCCTTTGTTGGCGGCCTCGAAAAAGCCGATGCCCAATGCTTTGACGACAATCGCGATTTTCATCGGTTCGGCATAAGCCGATTGCGCGATCAAGGCGGTGGCCAATGCCGCCGTTGTCAGGGCCTTCTTCAGAATGCTCATATGTTCCTCCCTTATGAGCGGTTTTTCCGTGTCAGGCCTCGCCCGCACGTTCGGTTCTGTCCGCAGCGCCAGTGACGGCCACGATCAGTTTGATTTCCGCAGACTCCAGCATGGCGGCGTCCCGGTCAGTGATGCCGTCATCGGTGATGACGGTATGAATGCGGTTCAACGCACACAGCAAAAGGCTGGAGCGGGCCGCGAATTTCGTGCTGTCGGCCAGCACCACCAGCTCGTCGGCCTGACCGATCAGCTTTTGCTCGGCCTGCACCAGAAGGGGGTCACCCTCCATCAGCCCCAGCGGTCCAAGCCCCCGGCAGCCCATGAACATGCGGCGCGCGTAGAAATGGCGGCTTCCGTCTTCGTCAAAGGGCGACAGGATGATGTTCTGCTCGCGGTAGATCGCGCCAGCGGGCAGCAGGACAGTGTTTTTCGAATGCTTCAGCAGATGTTCGGCAATCGGGAAAGAGTTGGTGAACACCTGCAATCGCTTGGCGGTCAGCGGATGCACCATCTGAAACGTCGTAGTGCCGCCGTTGATGATGATCGCCTCGCCATCCGCGCACAGATCGACGGCGGCGCGGGCGATGGCGCGCTTTTCGGCAATGCGGATGACTTCGTTCACCGAAAACGGGCGGGCGTTGATGCCGACATATTGCGGCGGCGCAATGGATTCTGCCCCGCCCCGCACCCGGCGCAGTTTCTTCTGGACGTGCAGGGTCGCGATGTCACGGCGGATCGTCGCCTCGGAGGAATCCGTCAACGTCACCAGATCGGCCACCGAAACAACAGGGCGGCCTTCGATGGCAGACAGAATGATTCTGTGGCGTTCGCTTTCGTGCATATCGTCCTCCCTGACCTTAAGTTTCCACTGGAACTGCTCATTGTCAATCAATTTCAATCAAAATCTTTGTTTCTGCGCTGCAGCATGATTGGATATGATCGTTTATGATTGACTTGAGGCCAAATATCGGCACATTTGTCTCAACGGAACGGGAGGACGACATGAGCCAATCTGCGGGCAACCGACTGCAAAACCTATGGGATGACGCCCGCGCGGCGGCAATGACCGAGTCTGAAAAGCTGCTGTATCGGTCAAACCTGTTGGGGTCGGACAAGCGAATTACCAACTATGGCGGCGGCAACACCAGCGCCAAGGTTATGGAGAAAGACCCGCTGTCCGGTGCCATGGTCGAGGTGATGTGGGTCAAGGGATCGGGCGGCGATGTCGGTTCGATCAAGATGGACGGCTTTGCGACCCTGTATATGGACAAGCTGCGGGCGCTGAAGGGCGTCTACAAAGGCGTGCATATGGAGGATGAAATGGTGGGCTATCTGCCCCATTGCACCTTCAATCTGAACCCGCGCGCAGCCAGTATTGACACCCCCCTGCACGCCTATGTGCCGCGCAAGCACGTCGATCACATGCACCCCGATGCCATCATCGCGATTGCAGCGTCGAAGAATTCGCGCGCACTAACGCAGCAGATTTTCGGCAGCGACATCGGCTGGTTGCCATGGAAGCGCCCCGGCTATGAACTGGGGCTATGGCTGGAAGATTTCTGCCTGAAGAACCCCGATGCCAAGGGTGTCGTTCTGGAAAGTCACGGGTTGTTCACCTGGGACGATGATGCCAAGGCTTGTTACACGCTGAGCGTCGATATCATCCAGAAGGCGATGGACTGGTTTGCCGGCGAAACTGCGGGCAAGACCATTTTCGGTGGCCCTGTGGCGCAATCTTTGGCCGCCGAGGATCGCCGCGCCGTGGCGGCCCGCCTAATGCCTGCCATTCGCGGCATGATCAGCGCAGATCACCGCATGGTTGGCCATTTCGACGATCAGCCTGCGGTTCTTGAATTCGTGAACTCGGCCAAGTTGAAACCCTTGGCCGCACTTGGCACATCTTGCCCCGACCACTTTCTGCGCACCAAGATCTGCCCGCTGGTGGTGGGGTTCAACCCTGCCGCGCCGGATGTGGACGCCACTTTGGCAGCGCTGGCAGGCGAGGTTGCGGCCTATCGTGACGGCTATGCCGCCTATTATGACCGCTGCAAGCATGACAACTCGCCGCCACTGCGTGACCCCAATGCGGTGGTCTACCTTGTGCCGGGCGTCGGCATGCTGACCTTTGCCAAGGACAAGGCAACCGCGCGGATCTCGGGTGAGTTTTATGTCAACGCGATCAACGTGATGCGCGGCGCTGATACGGTGGACGCATATTGCGGACTGCCGGAACAAGAGGCCTTCGATATCGAATACTGGCTGCTGGAAGAAGCGAAGCTGTCACGGATGCCGAAGCCGAAATCGCTGGCCGGGCGGGTGGCTTTTGTCACGGGCGGTGCGGGCGGCATCGGATCGGCCACGGCGGAACGCTTTCTGAAAGAGGGCGCTTGCGTCGTGCTGGCCGATATTGATGGTGCGGCGGCGGCGGATGTCGCGGCGGGCATGGCCAAGGCATATGGCCGCGATGTGGTGCGGTCGGTTCAGATGAACGTGACGGATGAGGCGCAGGTGATTGCGGCTTATGCCGAAACGGCGGCCGAGTTTGGGGGCCTTGATATTCTGGTGTCCAATGCCGGAATCGCCTCGTCGGCCCCGATTGAAGACACCAGCCTTGCGCTGTGGAACAAGAACATGGACATCCTGTCCACGGGTTACTTTCTTGTCAGCCGCGAGGCGTTCAAGATGTTTCGGGTACAGAATATCGGTGGCTCGGTGGTGTTCATCGCGTCAAAAAACGGTCTGGCCGCCAGCCCGAACGCGGCTGCCTATTGCACCGCCAAGGCCGCGGAAATCCATCTGGCGCGTTGCCTTGCGCTGGAGGGGGCCGAGGGTGGCATCCGTGTGAACGTGGTCAACCCTGATGCCGTGCTTAAGGGATCAAAAATCTGGTCGGGCGAATGGCTGGATCAGCGTGCTAGCACCTACGGCAAGGACAAGGACGGGCTGGAAGAGATGTATCGTCAGCGATCCATGCTCAAACGGTCGGTTCTGCCCGAGGATATCGCAGAGGGCGCCTATTTCTTCGCGTCCGATCTTTCGGCCAAATCGACGGGCAATATCCTGAACGTCGATGCGGGCAACGTTCAGGCGTTCACGAGGTAAGCAAATGATCAGCAAAGACATTATCGCTGCGGCCAATGCCAGCCGTGACGCCGCCCTGCACTCCGATTACGATGCCTTGGGCGCGCAGCTGTCGCGTCGGGGCGTGGATATCGAGGCGCTGACCACCCGCGCCATGGGCTTTGGCGTGGCGGTTCCAAGCTGGGGCACCGGCACCGGCGGCACCCGCTTTGCCCGCTTCCCTGGCGAGGGTGAGCCGCGCAACATCTTTGACAAGCTGGAGGATTGCGGCGTCATTCACCAACTGACCGCTGCCACCCCCACGGTGTCGCTGCACATCCCGTGGGACAAGGCCCCGGTCGATGATCTGCGTGCCAAAGCCGCGATCCTGGGGCTGGGGTTCGATGCGATGAACTCGAACACTTTTCAGGATCAGGCGACGCAGGCGCACAGCTACAAGTTCGGATCTTTGTCCCACACCGATGCGGCGACGCGGGCGCAGGCGGTCGAGCATAACCTTGAGTGCATCGAAATCGGTGCTGCCTTGGGATCGCGGGCACTGACGGTATGGATTGGCGACGGGTCCAACTTCCCGGGTCAAACATCGCTTTCCAAGCAGTTTGACCGTTATCTGGACTCGATGAAGGCGATCTACAAAAGCCTGCCGGACGATTGGCGGATCTTTTCGGAACACAAGATCTACGAGCCTGCGTTCTATTCCACCGTGGTGCAGGACTGGGGCACCAGCCTGTTGACGGCGATGGAGTTGGGGCCAAAAGCGCAATGTCTGGTCGATCTGGGCCATCATGCGCCGAATGTGAACATCGAGATGATCGTGGCGCGTCTGGTGCGGGCGGGCAAGCTCGGCGGGTTCCACTTCAACGACAGCAAATACGGCGATGATGATCTGGATGCGGGCACGATTGAACCCTACCGGCTGTTTCTGGTGTTCAACGAACTGGTCGAGCTGGAAAACACCCAAGGCCTTGATCTGGCGCATATGATCGACCAAAGCCACAACGTCACCGATCCCATCGAAAGCCTGATCATTTCGGCGGGGGAAATTCAGCGCGCCTTTGTGCAGGCGTCTTTGGTGGATCGGGCGGCGCTGGCAGGCTATCAGGGGGACAATGATGCGCTGATGGCATCTGCCACCCTGCGTGGCGCGTTCCGCACCGATGTCGAGCCTGTTCTGGCCATGGCGCGGCTGCGCAAGGGCGGGGCGATTGATCCGATCGCAACCTACCGCGCCAGCGGCTACCGCGCCGCCGTGGCGACCGTCCGTCCGAAAGTCAGCGGCGGCGGTGGCGGCATCGTCTGAGACACAATGCGGGGGCCTGCGACTGCGCAGGCCCTTTGCGGTTTTGGCTGGAATACTCCAGATACCACGCAACGAACTGTCCGATCCCTTCGCGGAAACCGGTTTTCCGACGGCTTCCTGTCAGGCTTTTCCGCTGGCTGGCTTCGGTCCGGGTGGGCCCAACCATATTCAAGCGCCTCGATGAAATGCATCCGCCGCACTTCGTCGGAAATGCCAATGTTGACAACCCGGTAGGGGGCGACGGGGGAACGGCTCTCTCCTGCGGGGATATCTGTGGGCGTGGCACGGCGCATCGGGGCTGCAGCCATCACGCCGCGTATGCCACACACCAGATAAGAAAGGCAGTGCAAAAGTTGGCCACGGAAGTGGCATAATAGTTGCGCTGCCGGCAGCGTAACATGTTGCCGCTTTGGCCCTTATTGATTGCAGGGAGGGCGGGAAGATCGGTAAAATCGAGATGGAACAAACCGTGCAGTTGCACAAGTTGGCCATGCCCGCTGCGAGACAGGGCCCGGTCGATCGTCGCGGCTTGGGCGTCAATTTCATCTTCAGGCCAACCGCCCGATGCCTTGCGCTCAGGGCGTTGGTCCTCTGCTGGGCAACCGATCCACAAGGCGGCTTGCCGCAGACCGATCGCCGCGACTTCAGTCGGAACCGGCGCGTCCATCATCAGACATGCGTCAATGCGGTTATCCGTGGCGCAAGCCTGCGCCGTCACAATCGCACCCAGCGACATTCCCATGACGCCAACATGGTCCAAGTCAAACCTGCCATGCAGGATATCCGCGGGGTCTGCATTGATTTGCGCCAACCGGTCAAGCACAAGTCCGACATCAGCCGCAAAATAGGGCATGATGCTGCCGTCAGGTGCCAGCCGTTCCGCAAAGCCGTTGGGCAAGATCTGATCGGTGGCCCGATAGGATGGCGCGATCAAGGACGCCGCATCCTCACACGTCAGCCCTGCGGCGATCTGACAATCTGGCAGCATGGCTGCAGCCACCGCTCCGGGCTGGTTCAGCGTGAAGATCGTGGGACTTGCCGTCCATCTTGACCTTCTGTTTGACGGTGTGCGCGATGATTGCCAAGTCCGGCGCGGGGAAAGCCCCTGCAATGTCGTCGAACACATAGGGCTGCAGCAGTGGCAATTCGGGCCTGTCAGTCATGGCAGCCTTGCCCAGCGGCGCTGCCATGGCGTTTTCAAGATAGGACGGCGTATCCATATCATTGCCGGCGACCGGATAAACCAGCAGTTGACGCAAAGGCAGCATGATACGCACATCACGCGCCATAATAGCCACGTTGGCGGCAAGATTGGCCCCGGCACTTTCGCCCGCAACCGCGATCTGACCCGGGATGCCGTTCAGGTCGTTCATATGTCCAAGCGCCCGAAAATAGGCGGCATCGACATGGGCGGCGGGGGAAATGTCCTCCGGAGCCTGACGGTAATGCGCCGACAGCAGAAGGCTCTGGCACCCAGCGACAAGCTGCGGGCCGAGGCATCATAAGTGTCGGTGTCGGCGATGACCCACCCCCCTCCGTGGAAATAGACCACAACCGGAAGCGGACCCATTCCCGGCGGAGTACAGACGCGCGCCTTGATCTCTCCAGCGGGGCCCGGAACCATGATATAGCGGGCCAGAACCTTGGCGGCTCGACCGGGTTTGATGTGCTGCTCCGTCATCAGAACGGCGACAGCATCCGCAGGTGTCGCCTGAACCCGAGCCTCTTGGACCGTCAGCATGTGCAGGGGCTTTGCGCCCATTCCTGCCCGTTGGTCCAGCACGGCCTGGATTTGTGGGGCGGGTGCTGCCATCGTCGCGGTCTGGATCGATGCCAAGGGCACCACGAGCGTGTCTTGCGTCATGACGTTGCCTTTCATAACTGCGGGATGCATCGGGGTTGCTTGCTCGAAAACGAACGAACCGGGCGGGGATTGGTTCCGCATCTGGCTGGCCTGGTGCTGTGGCACGTTTACACCCAAGGCGAGGCTTCGCGCGCACTCCAAGGCAGTCGGCCGGTCTTGAAAAGTCCGAGTCGGCTCATCTTCCAATCGACGGTCAAAGCGCCGCGCTTGGCGCGGGACGCGATCCGTCAGGGAACGCAAGGC
>JBIHZO010000163.1:0-7471 GCA_044231405.1 Cypionkella sp.
AATTGGAATGGCCCAGAACCACAATATGCGCCACGCCCAAACCAGTGACCGCATATTCCACCGCTGCCGAAGTGCCGTGGTATTCGCCGTCGGGATTGTAGGGCGGCACAAGGTTGGCGACATTGCGATGAATAAAGAACTCCCCCTCATCTGCGCCAAAGATCGAGGTCACATGCACCCGGCTGTCACAGCAGGAAATCACCATGGCGCGCGGATGCTGCCCGCTTTCGGCCAAGCGGCGATACCACGCCTTGTTGTCTTGATAAGCGGTCGCGCGCCAGCCGTGAAAACGTTGGACAAGGTAGGCAGGAAGGGGGCGGGCGTTCTGGCTCATCGTCAGCGTCCTTCTGTGGGGCATCCGTTGCTAACTATGCTGCAATCGCAGAAAATTCGAGGGGTATATTTCGGCCCCCGCAACCTTTTCTTCAGCACAAAGGCGCAGGGTGGTCTTGGGTGTAGAACCAGGGTGTGTGAGATGACCGGAACGAATGTGGTGGCCTTGCGGCCAAAGGAACGGGTACGGCAGGATGCCGAACCGATTGCAACGATGTACCGCAACCTGGGCACTTCGTCCGCTGAACAGGTGGTGACGCGGGCGCTTGGGGAATTGGCACTGACGATGTCAGGGCTGGCGGTGCAGGTGCGCGCGCATGAGATGGGCGATCTGATCAGGCAGTTGCGGCGGTTGCAGCGGATGGCAGAGAATCTGGGGCTGGTGTCGCTGGGGTTGGTGGCCGCCGATGTGCGCGCCTGTCTCGACTCTGCCGATGTCACGGCGTTTTCCGCCGTCTGGGCACGGCTGTTGCGCATCGCGGAACGGTCCTTGTCGACGGACAAGCAGCTTTTGGATCAGACCCTGATCTGACTGCCCTTGCAGGCGTCGGCGGAAAGTCTAGGCTTTGGGCAATTTGAAAGGACGCCCGATGACCCTTGCTTTTGCCGATTCCACGGCCCCGTCACGCCCGCTGCATGTTGTGCCCGCCGACAGGCTTGCGGCGTTTTTGGCCACTCAAAGCCCAAACCTGCAGGCTTGGCTGACCGACAGCGGTTTTACCGGGGCGCTGGGCGATTTGCGGCTGTTGCCGGGCGCTGACGGTGTGGCAGGTGCGGTTGTGGGTTTTGGCACGCCGCAAACGCGGACCCGGCTGCGGTTTGGCATTGCCAAGGCGGTGGTTGCCCTGCCGGGTGGCGCCTGGCAATTGCAGGGTGATCTGACCCAAGCGCAGCGGGATGAGGCGGCTTTGGGCTGGCTGTTGGCACAGTATCAGTTCAACCGCTATCGGCCCGGCAAAACCACCGCTGCACCGGCCTTGCTGAAATTGCCCGAAGGTTGTGACGCGCCGTCCTTCATCGCCATGGCGGCGGGTGAATTTCTGACCCGCGATCTGATCAATACCCCCGCCGCCGATATGGGGCCAGCCGAGTTGGAAAAGGCGTTTCTGGATCTGGCAGAGCGGTTCGGCGCGCAGACAAAGGCAATTGCGGGCGATGACCTTTTGGCGGAAAACCTGCCGATGATCCATGCCGTTGGCCGCGCGTCCCCGCGTGCGCCGCGGCTGCTGGAACTGAATTGGGGCAGTGCCGGGCCGCATCTGACTTTGGTGGGCAAGGGCGTGTGCTTTGACACCGGCGGGCTGAACATCAAGCCATCCTCGGGCATGTTGCTGATGAAGAAAGACATGGGCGGGGCCGCCACGGTGATGGGGCTGGCGCAAATGATCATGCAGCTCGGCCTGCCGATCCGGCTGCGGGTTCTGGTGGCGGCGGTCGAGAATGTGATTGCGGGCAACGCCCTGAAGCCGCGTGACATTCTGACCTCACGCAAGGGCCTCACGGTTGAGGTGAACGACACCGATGCCGAAGGTCGCCTTGTGCTGGCCGATGCTTTGGCCTTGGCCTGCGAGACGCCGACCGATCTGGTGATCTCGATCGCAACTTTGACAGGGGCGGCGCGGGTGGCGGTTGGCCCCGACCTCGCGCCATACTACACCGACGACATGTCCCTTGCGGCAGCACTGGAATCGGGTGCGCACACGGGCTGTGATCCGGTCTGGCGGCTGCCGTTCCACACGCCTTATGAGCATATCATCGAACCCGGCATCGCCGATCTGGACAACGCGCCCGGTTGGGGTTTTGCCGGTTCGATCACCGCGGCACTTTTCCTGCGCCGCTTTGTTGAAGGGCCTCGCTACATGCATTTCGACATCTACGGCCATGTTCCGGCTGACCTGCCCGCCCGCCCAAAAGGTGGCGCTGGCATGGGCGCGCGGGCGATTTTGCTGGGCCTGCCCACCATGTTGGGCTTGTAGATGGACCGCCGCCTGACCCCGACGACCGACCGCGTCGCCCATATCTCGTTGCAAGGGCGCGTCGACAGGCCTGCTTACACCGAGGGGCAATCGTTGCGGGTCGCGATGCCCTTGGTTGATCTGCTGCGCAAACCGGGTGGCGCGCGGGAACGGCAGTTGTTGCTTGGAGCTGCCTTCACCGTGGTTGATCGCGCCGATGGCCATGCCTTTGGCTTTGGGCAAAGGGACGGCTATTGCGGCTGGTTGCCTGAAACCGCGCTGATGGATGGGCCAACACCCACCCACTGGATCGCCACGGCGGGCACGCATCTTTATCCCGAACCCAAGGTTCAGGCGCATGAATTGGCGGCGCTTTCGATGGGCGCACAGGTGCATGTGCTGGGCCAGACAGGCGCGTTTTATGAAACCAGCCAAGGCTTTATCCCGGACCCGCACCTGCGCCCATTGACTGAGCACCACAGCGATCCGGTTTCGGTGGCCGAGGGGTTTTTGGGCGTGCCCTACCTGTGGGGCGGCAATTCCCGCGCGGGGATTGATTGCTCGGGCCTTGCGCAAGTGGCGCATCATGCCTGCGGAATAGCGGCCCCCGGCGACAGTGATCTGCAAGAGGCAATGGGCAGCGCTCTGCCGGAACACATGCCCTTGGAACGTGGCGATCTGATCTTTTGGCGCGGGCATATTGCGCTGATCGTCGACGAAACCCGGCTGATCCACGCCAATGGTCACACGATGTCAGTGGCCTACGAGGACACCGACACCTGCATTGCCCGCATTGCCGCGCAAAACGGCGGCCCCGTCACGCATCGGCGCAGGGTGTAACTAATCCACCGGGCGGATCAGTTTCTGTTCCAGCACCCGCAACACCGGCGCCAACTCATGGCCTCGGCGCAGGATCTGGCCATCCATCCCGACCACCGCATACATCCCCTGCCGCGCCCTCAGGCGGGGCCGTTTCTCGATGCGATAAAGCGGATTTTCAGCGGTGCGGCGAAACACCGAAAACACCGCCACCTCTCGCAGAAAAGACAGCCCGTAATCGCGCCACTCACCCGCCGCCACCATCTGACCATAAAGCCGCAAAATCGCGCCCAGTTCGCGGCGGTCGAAAGTCACCTGCTCTGGCAGGTCGGGCGGGGGTGGGAATGGGGTCGGCGTTTGCACTGTCATGCCAAAACTGTACCGCCTTGGCCGCCCAAATCAAGCGCCTTGCTTTGGCCTTGAAATGACCGCGCAAAGGCCCTGTCAGGGACTGATCTGCGCCGCGATCGGGGTGCAAAACAGACTTGCTACGGTAAGAACTACACCGGCGGGGCGGGTCAAATGCCCCCACCCAGCCCGCCTCGTCGGAACCCGCAGCGATTGAAGGCCCCCGCCAGAAGGTGGGGGCCTTTCACTTTTCAGCCCATAAATCCCGCCGACAAGCGCAATTCGCCGGTGCGGGTGCTGCGGCAGTTGATCTGCGGCGCGGGAAGGCATTTTTGCGCTCTGGGATCGGCTGCGTCCAAAACACCCAGCCGGGTAAGAATACTGACCAGCGCCGCTTCGGAAGCCCGCGGATTACCGTCTTCAATCTTCAGCGCCACGCCCAATTTGCGCTCGGGAACAATAGCCACAAACACTGCCTCGGCCCCGGTCTTGATCGTAACCCGGCCCCCCATGGCACGCATCAACTCGGTGCAGGCGCGGCCCTCACCCGCCACCAGATCGGGGTGCGCGGCCATCGAACGAGTCAAGCGGTGCATCGCACGTTCGCGCGCCGATCCGGTGTCACGCGCCTTGGCAAAGGCCGCCATGCCCCGCGCCAGCCCTGTCACCGACATCGCAAAGTTGGGTGCGGAACAGCCGTCAATGCCATAACCTGCGCTGTCCTCGCCTGTCACTTCCTCGGTCGCAGCCTTGATCGCGCGCTGCAACGGGTGGTCCAGCTCCACATATTCCGGCCCGGCCTTCAGGTGCTGCGTGGTGGTCAAAAAGCCCGAATGCTTGCCAGAACAGTTGTTGTGCAACTGGCACGGACCTTCATGAGCCAGGATCAGACGGTCGCGTTCCTCCCGGTCATAGGGTTCATGCGATCCGCAGCGCAGATCGGCCTCGCCCAAGCCCAAATCCTTCAACCAGCGATCGGCCATGTTCACATGCAGCGCAGCACCCTGATGGCTGGCGCAGGACAAAGCGATATGGGCATCGGTCAGCCCCACCGCATCCGCCGCACCAGACTCCAGCAAAGGCAGCGCCTGCAGCATTTTGCAGGACGAACGCGGAAAGATGATCCGCCCCGGATCACCCCAGCTTTCCACAATCGCACCGGTATCATCACAGATCACCGCATGGCCGCGATGCGTGCTTTCCAGCATGCCATTGCGCCAAAGTTCCACCATTTCCGCCGCTGCCATAGCCATCTCCGTCACATATGCGCGATTTTCTGCCCGTGTTCGGCCGCCGGGGCTTTCACGGATCGCTGTTTTTTGATTATAAAGGCATATCGAGTGGAACAAGACCGCGCCACAGGAAAAACCGCGATCAAGCGGGCAGTGGGACGGGCAGAGGCAATGCGGCTGGAGGCTGTAAAGATGACAAGCTGGAAGATGCGCGCGGCGTTGGTCGCTGTGTTGGGCCTGATGGCCGGGACCAGCGCGATGGCGCAGGAATCCACCAACAACGTCGCCACCATGACGGATTGGAGCGTTTTCACCGACGAGAACCCCAAGGAATGTTGGGGCGTGTCCAGCCCGCGCGAAACCGTGAACACCCGCGATGGCCAGCCCACTTCGGTGCGGCGCGGCGACATTCTGCTGTTCGTCACCTATCGCGCTGGAGGTTCGGCGGGCGAGATTTCGTTCTCAGGCGGCTATCCGTTTGCAGGCGGGTCTACCGTGAAAATTGAGATTGATGGCAACGCGTTTGATCTGTTCACCAACGGTGAATGGGGTTGGCCGGGCACCAAGGAAGACGACGCGGCCATTTTGGCGGCTCTGAAAAAGGGTTCGACCGCCGTGCTGACGGGGCGTTCGGGCAAGGGCACGCAGACGCAGGATACCTTCAGCCTGCGCGGCTTTACCGCCGCCATGGAAGAGGCTGCCAAGCGCTGCCAGTGATTTGCGACAAGCTTTGCAGCGCCCCGGACCGCAAGGCCGGGGCGTTTTGCTTTGAGGTGGTTTCGTTTCGTCGAGTTATCCCCTATATCCCTGCTGCACCCGATTTCAGGACTCCTCATGACCGCTCCGATCACCCAAGATGTGTTGACCCTGCCGCGCAAACTGCCCGAGGGTGGCAAGACCAACATCGTCGGCCTGACCCGCGATCAGTTGGGCGATGCCTTGATCGCTGCTGGCACGCCGGAAAAGCAGGCCAAGATGCGCTTGGGGCAAGTCTGGCAGTGGGTTTATCACTGGGGCGTGCGGGATTTCGCCTTGATGAGCAATCTGGCCAAAGACTACCGCGCCCTGCTGGCCGAGAATTTCTGCATTGAATTGCCGCAGGTTGTCACCCGGCAGGTTTCTACCGATGGCACCCGCAAATATCTGGTGCGCATCGCCGGCGGACATGAGGTTGAGGTGGTCTACATCCCCGAAACCGACCGCGGGACGCTTTGCATTTCCTCTCAGGTCGGCTGCACACTGACTTGCTCTTTCTGCCACACCGGCACGCAAAAGCTGGTGCGAAACCTGACGGCTGGGGAAATCGTTGGTCAGGTGATGCTGGCGCGCGATGATCTGGATGAATGGCCGGTGCAGGGCGCGCCCAAGGTTGAAACCCGGCTGATCAGCAACATCGTGCTGATGGGAATGGGCGAGCCTTTGTACAATTTTGACAATGTCCGCGACGCGATGAAGGTGGTGATGGACGGCGAAGGCATCGCCCTTGGCCGCCGCCGCATCACCCTTTCCACCAGTGGCGTGGTGCCCGAAATCGCCCGCACCGCCACCGAAATCGGCTGTCTGTTGGCCGTGTCTTTCCATGCCACCACGGATGAAGTGCGCGACCAACTGGTGCCGATCAACAAGAAGTGGAACATCGCCACCCTGCTGGACGCGCTGCGCGAATACCCGAATCTGACCAATTCCGAACGCATCACCTTTGAATACGTGATGCTGGACCATGTGAACGACACCAAGGAAGATGCCTACCGCCTGATCGACTTGCTGCGCGGCATTCCGGCCAAGATCAACCTGATCCCCTTCAACGAATGGCCCGGCGCGCCCTACAAACGCTCATCCGGCAATCGCATCCATGCTTTTGCGGACATCCTGTACAACGCCGGTTTCGCCACCCCCATCCGCACTCCGCGCGGTGAAGACATCATGGCGGCCTGTGGGCAATTGAAGTCAGCCACAGAAAAACAGCGCAAATCGGCGGCGAAAGCCAAGGCGGCGGAATAAATGTGGTGAAAACTGCTGCACATAAGGGCGCGGCAATTTAACACTTCACAGACCGCGTTGCGGACGTCATTGTGCCCGACACAACGGTCGGTCATACCCCGACCCAATGACAACACAAGGCGCAGCCATGCGCTGAGGCCCACCGGTGGCATATCCGGGCAGCCGTAAGGGCGCTATTGATGACTGTTTCAAATACTGGTCCGGAAACGGGCGCGCACACTGCGGCACCAATTCGCAGTCCGAAGGAATGGGTTCATGTGTTGGCGCGTTACCGCGAGCCATCGACGTTTCGGTCGGTGTTTGAGCTGACCGCCACCTTGGTGCCGTTCCTCGCCCTTTGGGCGCTGGCATGGGCATCACTGTCGGTCAGTTATTGGCTGGCCTTTGGGCTTGCGGTGCTGAACGGGGTGTTTTTGGTCCGGATCTTCGTGATCCAGCATGATTGCGGTCACGCGTCCTATTTCGCCAACCGCAAAGCGCAGGATTGGGTCGGCCGTTGCCTTGGGGTCCTGACGCTGACGCCCTACGACGTCTGGCGGCGCACGCATTCCATCCACCACTCGCATCACGGCAATCTGGACCAGCGCGGCATCGGCGACGTGCTGACCTTGACGGTCGAAGAATATCGCGCCCGAAGCCCGATGGGGCGGCTCTTGTACCGTCTGTACCGCAATCCGGTCGTGCTGTTCGTGTTGGGGCCAAGCTATCTGTTCATCCTGCAAAACCGCCTGCCTTTGGGCCTGATGAAATCGGGCTGGCGCTATTGGACCTCCGCGATGGGCA
>JBIHZO010000164.1:0-7339 GCA_044231405.1 Cypionkella sp.
ATCGGGTCGTGCGAGGAGGAATCACCGACTTGGCTGCCCGGGAGCGGTGAAAATCTGGCAAAGTTTGCACGGCAAGTTCCAGATGTGCGTGACCCCGGCAGCAAGTGAAATGTTGCAAAAGCACAATACTGCCCTGCCCAGAGCCAATATTCCCACCATTTCCGCAGCTTAAATCCCAGACGCCCGTACAGGGCGGAAACATGCAGGCCAAAGGCACGGGGCCTTTCCCTGACCCCGCCGTGTCCTTATATGAAGATGCCCGCCTCAGTCTCTTGAGTCGCGGGCGCTTTCTTTTTGCGATCAAGGATCAGCATAGGCATGTCGATACTTTCCAGCCTCTTCTCGTCAGACATGGCGATTGACCTCGGCACAGCCAACACGCTGGTGTATGTGCGCGGCAAGGGCATCGTTCTGAACGAGCCGTCAGTGGTGGCCTATCACACCAAGGACGGCAAAAAGCAGGTGCTGGCCGTCGGCGAGGATGCCAAACTGATGCTGGGCCGCACGCCGGGGTCGATCGAGGCGATCCGCCCGATGCGCGACGGGGTGATTGCCGATTTTGAAGCGGCGGAGGAGATGATCAAGCATTTCATCCGCAAGGTTCACAAGCGCAACACGTTTTCCAAGCCGAAGATCATCGTTTGTGTGCCGCATGGGGCGACGCCGGTCGAAAAGCGCGCCATTCGTCAGTCGGTGCTGTCGGCGGGCGCGCGGCGGGCTGGCCTGATTGCCGAACCGATTGCGGCGGCGATTGGCGCGGGAATGCCGATCACCGATCCGACCGGCAATATGGTGGTCGATATTGGCGGTGGCACGACCGAAGTGGCGGTTTTGTCGCTGGGTGACATCGTTTACGCGCGCTCGGTGCGGGTGGGTGGCGACCGGATGGATGAGGCGATCATCTCTTATCTGCGCCGCCATCAGAACCTGCTGATCGGGGAATCGACGGCAGAGCGGATCAAGACATCGATCGGTACGGCGCGGATGCCCGATGACGGGCGCGGGGCGTCGATGACCATTCGCGGACGCGATCTGCTGAACGGTGTGCCGAAGGAAACCGAGATCAATCAGGCGCAGGTCGCCGAGGCGTTGAGCGAACCGGTGCAGCAGATCTGCGATGCGGTGATGCAGGCGTTGGAAACCACGCCGCCGGATCTGGCGGCAGACATTGTCGACCGGGGCGTGATGCTGACCGGGGGCGGGGCGTTGCTGGGCGATCTGGACCTGTCTTTGCGCGAACAGACCGGGCTGTCGATTTCGGTCGCGAACGAGCCGCTGAACTGCGTGGCTTTGGGCACGGGCAAGGCGCTGGAGTATGAAAAGCAGCTGCGCCACGTGATTGATTACGACAGCTGAACCGTTGGCCCCAACTGGCTGAACGTTGAACGCCAACCGGATAGAACGGGCCAATCATGGCAAGAAACCGCACCGACCCTGAAGAATTCTCACGCCCGCTGCGCCGGGTGTTTGTGGGGCTGTTGGTGCTGGTGTTGTTGGGGCTGTTCTTTTTGTGGCGCATTGACAGCCCAAGGGTGGAGCGGTTCCGCTCGGCCTTGGTGGACCGTTTTGTGCCGTCGTTCAGTTGGGCGGCGGCGCCGGTGACCTGGGGCAGCGGGATTGTGGACGACTACCAATCCTACGCGCGCCTTTATGAACAGAACCAGCAATTGCGCGAAGAACTGCGCCAGATGAAGGCTTGGAAAGAGGCCGCGTTGCAGTTGGAGCAGAAGAATGCCCGGCTGCTGGACCTGAACAAGGTGCGCTTGGACCCAAGGCTGACGCATGTGACGGGGGTGGTGCTGGCCGACAGTGGCAGCCCGTTCCGCCAGTCGGTTCTGCTGAACGTGGGGCAGCGCGACGGCATTCGGGACGGTTGGGCCACAATGGACGGCATCGGATTGGTGGGGCGGATTTCGGGGGTGGGGCGCGAGACGTCCCGCGTGGTCTTGTTGACCGACAGCAACAGCCGGGTGCCGGTGACGGTGCAGCCGTCGGGGCAAAGGGCGATCCTAGCGGGCGACAACTCGGCCACCCCGCCGCTGGAGTTCCTCGAGGACAGCGACGCGGTGCAGGCGGGCGACCGGGTGGTGTCGTCGGGCGATGGCGGGGTGTTTCCGGCCGGGCTGCTGATTGGCACCGTGGTTCTGGAAACCGACAACCGGCTGCGGGTGCTGTTGGCCGCTGATTATCAGCGGCTGGAATTTCTGCGGGTGCTGCGCAGTCACGAATTGGTGCCGATCACCGATACGGGGGCGCTGATTGCCTTGCCGCCGGTGCAGGGCCCGCCTGCGCCGCCGGTGACGCCCGACCCCGCGCCCGAAGGCGACGGCAATGATTGACGGCTTGACCCAATCGATCTGGTTGCACCGGTTGCTGTTTGTGGCGACGGCGCTGGGGCTGCTGTTTTTCCGCCTGCTGCCGCTGGGGTCGACGGCGGGGGATCTGCCCGGCCCCGACATCATCTTGTGCATCGTCTTGGCCTGGACCATGCGCCGCCCCGATTACCTGCCCGCCCTGCTGATCGCGGTTGTGGTGTTGCTGGAGGACATGATCCTGATGCGGCCGCCGGGGCTGTGGACGGCCTTGGTCATTCTGGCCTCGGAATTTGTGCGAGGACGCGTTGCACTGACTCGTGAATTGAGCTTTGGCGTCGAATGGCTTTTGGTGGCGGGATTGATGGTGGGCATGTTGCTGATCTACCGGATCGCCTTTGCCATGGCGCTGTTGCCGCAGCCCGGCTTTGGCTTTGCGATGGTGCAGGTGTTGTGGTCGATTGTCTGCTATCCTGCCGTGGTCGCGCTGTCGCGCTATGTGCTGGATCTGCACAAACCCGGGATGGGAGAAATCGACGCTTATGGTCGGCGGATGTAAGGAAGCCAGATGAGACGCGCGCCCCGCGATACCGAAGCCACCGCCAAACGCGTCACTCGGCGCGCGCTGTTCATTGGTGCGGGCATGGCGGCGATGGTCACGGCTTTGGGCGCGCGGATGCGCTATCTGGGGGTGGAACAGGCCGATCAGTTCCGCCTGCTGGCCGAGGAAAACCGCATCAACATCCGGCTGATCCCACCCGAGCGGGGCTTGATTCAGGACCGCAACGGCAAGCTGATCGCGGGGAATGAACAGAATTACCGGGTGGTGATCACCAAGGAAACCGCCGCCGAGGGTGTGGGCGGGGTTGAGGGCGTGCTGAACCGGCTGTCGCATATCATCCCGATGACCACCGAAGATCTGGACGACGCGCTGAAGGTGCTGGAGCGCAATTCGGCCTTCGTGCCGGTGACGGTGGCGGATCGGCTGAACTGGGAAGATTTCTCGAAGATCGCGGTCAACGGCCCTGCCCTGCCCGGCGTGACGCCTGAAGTTGGCCTCAGCCGTGTCTATCCGCGCGATTTCGATCTGGCGCATGTGGTGGGCTATGTCGGCCCGGTGTCGGAAAAAGACCTTGAGGCGTTGGAGAACCCCGACCCGTTGCTGCGCATCCCCAAGTTCCAGATCGGCAAGATCGGGGTGGAAAAGTGGATGGAAGACACCCTGCGCGGGTCTGCGGGCACCAAGCGGATCGAGGTCAACCATGTCGGCCGCGTGATGCGCGAGTTGGACCGGATCGAAGGCGTGCCGGGGGGCGACTTGACGCTGACCATCGACGTCGATGTGCAGAACTTTGTGCAGGCGCGGCTGGGCGAGGAAAGTGCGGCCTGCGTGGTGATGGATGTGCGCAACGGCGATATCATCGCGGCGGTGTCGTCACCGTCCTTTGACCCGAACCTGTTCGTGCGCGGGATTTCGCAGGCCGATTACTCTTTGCTGACCGAGAATGACCACCGGCCTTTGGCGAACAAGGTGGTGCAGGGGGCCTATCCGCCGGGGTCCACGTTCAAGATGGTGACGGCGCTGGCGGCGCTGGATGCCGGCGTGATTGACGCTGAAACCACGGTGCGCTGCCCTGGCTATCACGAGGCGGGGGGCCGCAAGTTTCACTGCTGGAAGCGTGGCGGTCATGGCACGGTGAACCTGAAGCGGTCGCTGTCGGAAAGCTGTGACGTCTATTACTATGAAATCGCGCAGAAGGTTGGCATCGACAAGATTGCCGAGATGGGCCGCAAGTTGGGCCTTGGCATCCGTCACGATCTGCCGATGTCGGCGATCACCGAGGGGGTGATGCCCGACAAGGCGTGGAAGCTGGAAAAGCAAAAGGCGGAATGGGTGATCGGCGACACCATCAACGCGTCGATCGGTCAGGGCTTTGTGCTGACCTCGCCCCTGCAACTGGCGGTGATGACAGCGCGGATTGCAGGCGGATCGACGGTCAAGCCGCGCATCATCAAGGCGGTGAACGGGCGGGAAGTTCCGGTCGAAGAGACAGAGCCACTGGGGGTGGACGGGTCGATCCTGCGGTCGGTTCAGGGCGGCATGTTCGAGGTGATGAACGGACCGCAGGGCACGGCGCGATCGGCACGTATTGCCGATGACGCGATGCGGATGGCGGGCAAGACCGGCACCGCGCAAGTGCGCAACATCTCGACGGCAGAGCGTGACACCGGCGTTGTGGCCAATGATCGCTTGCCGTGGAAACAGCGCGACCATGCGTTGTTCGTGGGGTTCGCGCCCGCCGACAATCCGCGCTATGCGGTGTCGGTGGTGGTGGAACATGGCGGCGGCGGATCGGCCGTGGCCGCCCCGATCGGGCGCGATGCGATCTTGCGGGCGATGTCGGACGGATTGCCCGCGCTGACCGCCTATCCGGCCGATCAACGCGGCCGGATGGAGACGCTGTTGAACGCGCTGCAACTGCGCCTGCCAGACGGGTCGCGCCCCGTCACCACCAAAGCATAGGGGGCGGCATGAGCTTTCTGGAGTATCGCCTGAAATCGGTCCCGGCGGGGCTTTCCAAGGTGTTTTACATCCATTGGGCGCTGATCCTTGTGGTGACAGCGGTGGCCGCGATTGGCTGGCTGATGCTGTATTCCATCGCGGGGGGCAACATCGACACCTGGGCCATGCCGCAGATCAAGCGGTTCGGGCTGGGGCTGGCGATCCTGTTCATCGTGGCCTTCGTGCCGATCTGGTTCTGGCGCAGCATGTCGGGGATGGCCTACGCCGTGGCGATGATCCTGCTGCTGATCGTCGAGTTCTTCGGCGTGGTCGGCATGGGCGCGCAGCGGTGGATTGATCTGGGCTTCATGCGCCTTCAGCCTTCCGAACTGATGAAGGTGACGCTGGTGATGATGCTGGCGGCCTATTATGATTGGCTGGATGACAAGAAAGTGTCGCGGCCGCTGTGGGTGTTGCTGCCGGTGGTTCTGATCCTGGCACCGACGGTGCTGGTGCTGATGCAGCCGAATCTTGGCACCTCGATGATGCTGATCGCGGCGGGCGGGGCGGTGATGTTTGCCGCCGGGGTCAGCTTTTGGTATTTCGCCGGGGTGATCGGCATTGTCGGCGGTGCGGTGACGGCGGTTTTCACCACGCGCGGCACACCGTGGCAGTTGTTGCACGACTATCAGTATCGCCGGATTGACACGTTCCTTGACCCGTCCGCCGATCCGTTGGGCGCCGGATACAACATCATTCAGGCCAAGATCGCGCTGGGGTCCGGGGGCTGGGCGGGCAAGGGGTTCATGCAGGGCACCCAAAGCCGGTTGAATTTCCTGCCCGAAAAGCACACCGATTTCATCTTCACGACGCTGGGCGAAGAGTTCGGCTTTGTCGGCGCGTTCTCGCTGTTGATCCTGTACACGCTGATATTGGTGTTTTGCCTGATTGCGGCCATGCAGAACAAGGATCGATTCAGCCAGTTGTTGATCATTGGGGTGGCGGTGAACTTCTTCCTTTATATCGCGGTGAACCTGTCGATGGTGATGGGGATGGCCCCGGTGGTGGGGGTGCCGTTGCCGCTGTTGTCTTATGGCGGATCGGCGACCTTGGTGATTCTGCTGGCCTTCGGGTTGGTGCAAAGCGCGATTGTGCACAGGCCACGATGAGGGGGGCCACAATGAGGGGGCCACGATGAGCCGGCACCGGCGGTTCCTGTGGGCCTTTGCCTTTGGCGCGGCGCTGTTCGCCGCGGTGCAATTCGCGTCCCTGTCGCCTGCGTTGCGGGCGCTGCTGGGAGTGAACGCGTTCTTTGTGATCTATCTGGCCCTGATGCTGCGGTTTGCCCGGACGGCCAGTCTGGATGATCTGCGCCAGCACGCCGAACAGGCGGATGAGGGGTTGGGCTTTATCTTTGCGCTGGCGACCGTGGCTGTGGCGGTCAGTCTGACGGCGATCGTGCTGGTGCTGACCGGGCCTGCGGTGGGGCTTTGGGCGCAGCTGCTGGCGCTTTCGGCGGCACCTTTGGGCTGGGGTATGGTGCATGTGCTGGCGGGGTTTCACTACGCACATCTGTATTACCGCCCCGAGGGCAAAGTGGCGCGTGGCGGCCTGACCTTTCCGGGCAAGACTGCGCCGGGGGTTTGGGATTTTCTGTATTTCTCCTTCGGCATCGGCATGACGGCGCAGGTGTCTGATGTGGTCACCTCTTCGACCGCGCTGCGCAAAGTGGTGCTGGTGCATGCGGTGGCGTCATTCTTTTACAACACCGTCATTCTGGCGCTGGCGGTGAATGCGGCGGTATCGGCCGGCTTGTAACGGCATCGGCTGCCGCATAGCCTGCGCCAAATTTCAGGAGCCCAGCCCATGCCCGTAACCGTCTACTACGCCTGCCCCACCCGCTGGGAGGATTATGCACAGGTGCTGCCCGAAGCCTTGCGCACGCTGGGGGTGGATGCAGTGCTGGTGACGGATGCACCTGACCCTGCGGCGGTGGATTACATCATCTACGCGCCCTCGTCGCCGTTGCAGGATTTCACGCCCTTTGTGAATGTGAAAGCGGTGCTCAGCCTGTGGGCGGGGGTCGAGCGCATTGTCGGCAATGCCAGTCTGACGCAGCCTTTGTGCCGGATGGTGGACAACGGGCTGACCGAGGGCATGGTGGAATGGGTGGTGGGACATGCTTTGCGCCATCATCTGGGAATGGACCGGCATATCGTCAATCCGGGCCATGTCTGGGACCCCACCTGCCCGCCCTTGGCGCGGGAGCGCCCGGTGACGATGCTGGGCATGGGGGCGCTGGGCACGGCCTGCGCGCAGGCTTTGGCAGCGCTGCACTTTCCGGTGACGGGATGGAGCCGGACCGCGAAAGAGGTGGCCGGGGTGGCTTGCGTTCACGGGGAGGCCGGGCTGGAAGCGGCGCTGCGGGGCGCGCAGATTGTGGTGACGCTGCTGCCGAAAACGCCGGAGACCGAGAACCTTTTGAACGCGGCACGGCTGGCGATGCTGCCGCGCGGGGCGTTGA
>JBIHZO010000165.1:0-7294 GCA_044231405.1 Cypionkella sp.
AACCCAAGCGCACGGATACGTTCAGCGGCCTGACGAATTTCGCGCGGATTGAAGGGATCGCCTTCGACGGTGCGGAACTGACGGCGCACCACCTCGTCCAGCGTGGTGGTATTGCCTTCGATATCAATGCGCTCAACGAAGGTCTTCTCACCACGTTTCAGCACGAATTCGATGTCCAGCGTCTGATCGCGCTCGTTGCGGACCACGCGCGGTTCGATGCGCACGAAGTTCAGACCCTTGCGCAACGCCAGATTTTCCATCCGCGCCAGATTGTTTTCGATCACCGCAGGCGAATAGGTCACGCCAGAGCGCAGTTTTTGCACGGCGGCAAATTCGGCGGCGTCGACAGTGTCAATTTCCGAAACCGTGGTCACTTTGCCGATGCGGAAACTTTGGCCTTCGCGCACGGTAAAGGTGACAAAGGTCGCATCGCGCTCTCGGCTGACTTCGCCTGTGGCGTCCAGAACCTGCACATCGACATAGCCGCGCGACAAGTAGAAATCGCGCAAAAGCTGTTTGTCCAGTTCCAGCCGCTCGGGCACGAACGTGTCGCCCTTGACCAGTTGCCGCAACACACCGGCCTGCTTGGTTTCCAGAACCTGCCGCAGGCGGCGGTCCGAAAACGCGCGGTTGCCGACAAAGGACAGCCGTTCATTTTCAACGACCTTGCCTTCGGCGATCTCGAACACCAGATCGACGCGGTTGTCTGACCGCCGAATGATGCGCGGATCGACAGAAGCCGCCAATCGGCCCTGCACGCGGTAAGCTTCGGCAATCGCGGCGGCGTCCGCCTCGGCTTGTGCCGGGGAATAGACCAGACGCGATTTCGATTTGACGATCTGAACCAGCGCATCGTCCTTCAGGCGCTTGTTGCCCTGAAAATCGACCACATTCATCATCGGGAATTCTTTGACGCGGATCACCAATGTGTTGCCATTGGGGACAAGTTCGACCGTCTCGAACAATCCGACCGCAACAAGGCGCTGATAAGCGTCGTTCAGAGCACCGGCAGACACCGCCTCACCCTTGCCGATTCCCGCGTATTTCAGGATGGTTGCGGCCTCGATCCGCTCATTTCCCTCAATCACGACATTGGAAAAGCTGTAGGTTTGCGCCACAGCCTGCGTGAGGAACGGTTCAGAAACCATTGCGCCGGAAAGCAGAATTGCGACCATGACGGGCCGCAACACTTTGCGGGCCAATGCCCCGTGCGCCGAATCTGCACTTGCCGAATGCCGCATAAGTCGCTCCCAGATCACAAAATCCTGTGCTTCTGATTAGCCGGAACAGCAGGGCTTGTCAAAAGACTGTCAGATGGGATTTGCCACATCTGACCGATGGGGCCAACCTAGAATCGCAAACCGGTCGCAGTTAGGGCTGAACAAGGGCCGAGCCAAAGAACGCCCCGGCCAGAAGCCCCACCACAACCGTACCGATGGTGAACAAACGATCGCCGTTCAGCCACACCAAGAGCGAGAGCCCCTTGTAGCTGTTCATGACCAGTTGCATTTTGACACCTTTTGAACTGCAAACATTCCTTCCCTCTACGCCACAAATATGGCGCGACTGTGGCGATCAACTGCAAAACAGATCGTTGGTCAGCGCAAAGGCCATGAAGGACAGCAAAACCACCAGCCCCACCGACATCAACCCGCGCAGGATGCGTTCGGACGGCGGCTTGCCGGTGACGGCCTCGAAGGCGTAAAACATCAGGTGACCGCCATCCAGAACCGGAATCGGGAACAGGTTCAGCAAACCGATGCCCAAAGACAGGGCCGCCAGCATCGACAGGAACACTTCTGGCCCCGACCGCGCGGCATCGCCCATCACTTCGGCCATACCAATCGGCCCGGAGATATTGCACGAACTGATCGCCCCCGTGACCACATGCCACAGCCCGGAAAGAGAGGCCTTGGTCACGAACCACGACTGTTTTGCGGCCATTTGCACCGTTTCCAATGGCCCGGCGCTGCGCACTTCAGGGTCGAACAGTTGCCCGCTGGACAGACCCAGCAGCCAGCGCGTTTCGAAGCCACCCTCAGGTTTGGGGATATCGCGGCGGTTGGGGGTGATGGTCAGGTCCAACACCTGCCCTGCCCGCCACACCTTCAACGGCACTGGTGCCCCGGCCAGGCCTTCGACAATCGGGGGCAGTTCGGAAAAGGCGGTCACATCGGTGCCATTGACCTGCAAGATCACATCGCCCGGCAGCATGCCCGCATCCATCGCCGCGTTCTTGGGATGCACCGAGCCCACGATCGGCAGGAACGGATGCGGCCCTGTGATTTCCAGGGTTTGGTCACCACGCAGGACGGTATAGGACACCGTGGCCGCTGGCGGCAATTTGCTGGCCAGCGTGACATAGGCTGTAAAATCAGGCGTCTCGGTGCCGTTCACGGCCAGGATCTGATCCTTCACCTGCAGGCTTTCGCCTGCATAGGGCGTGGCTTGCAATGTGCCGACCACGGGCAGATCGGTGGCGATGCCAGAATAGGAAATCATCCCGATGTAGACGACCATCGCCAACAGCAGGTTGAAAAAGGGCCCAGCCGCGGCCGTCGCCGCCCGCGCCCACAAGGGTGCGCCGTACATGGTGTGGCGGCGCTCATCGCTGGAAAGCCCGGCCAAGGCCTCCGAGTCCGGGGCCGAAGCCGCGTCCTTGTCACCCAGAAATTTCACAAACCCGCCCAAAGGGATCGCCGCCACTTGCCAGCGGGTGCCGCGCTTGTCGACCCGCGAGAACAGCACGGGACCAAAGCCAAGGCTGAACACCTCGGCATGAATCCCCGACCAACGACCCACAATATAGTGCCCATATTCATGCACCGCGACGATGACCGCCAATGCGATGACAAAGAACACAGCAGTCCAGGCGAACCCGCCCGCGCTGGAAAGAACACTGCTAAAATCCACGCTTACCTGCCTTTTGCCAGCTGCGCCGCGCTTTCGGCGGCTCTTACCCGTGCGAGATGGTCCATCGCCAGCACATCCTCAAGGGCCAGCGCGGCATTTCCAAGGCGAACTTCGCCCGAAACACGGGCAAGTGTTGCCTCAACCACCCCGGCCATGTCCATGAACCCCAGTTTGCCGTCAATGAACCAATCCAGCGCCACCTCTTTGGCTGCGTTGAAGGCTGCCCCGGCCAGCCCGTGCACCGCCATCACCTCGCGCGCCAGCCGCAGCGCCGGGAATCGCGCAAGGTCGGGTGCGCGGAAGGTCAACTGGCCCAAAGCCGCCAGATCCAGCCGCGCCACGGGCAGGGCCGCACGCTCGGGCCAGTTCAAGGCATAACCGATCGGATGGCGCATATCGGGCGCTCCCAGATGCGCCATCACCGCGCCGTCGCGAAAGCCCACCATCGAATGGATGATGGATTCGGGGTGGATGATCACCTCTATCTGATCCGGATCGCAGCCGAAAAACTCTCGTGTTTCAATGACTTCCAGCGCCTTGTTGAACATCGACGCCGAATCGATGGTGATCCGGGCACCCATGGCCCAATTGGGATGCGCCAGCGCCTGCGTCACCGTGGCCCCCGCCAACCGCTCCAGCGGCCAATCGCGCAGCGCGCCCCCCGAAGCCGTCAGGATGATGCGTTCCACCGCAGACATATCCTCGCCCACCAGCGCCTGAAAAATCGCAGAATGCTCCGAGTCCACCGGCAGGATGCGCGCGCCATGCTGTGCGGCAGTGGCCATCAGCAATTGTCCCGCCGTCACCAGACTTTCCTTGTTGGCCAGCGCCAAAGTGCTGCCCTGCGCCAGCGCCCGCATGCCGGGCACCAGCCCTGCCGCGCCCACAATCGCACTCATCACCCAATCGACCGGGCGATCCGCCACCTCGGCAATCGCCTGCGCGCCAGCGGCGACGGCAATCCCCGTGCCCGCCAAAGCCTCGCGCAGTTCGGGCAAGCAGTCGTCATGCGCCGTCACTGCGATTTCGGCACGCAGCGCCACCGCCATTTCGGCCAACCGCCCGACATTGCGCCCCCCCGTCAGCGCAACCGTGCGATACCGATCAGGCCCGCCCGCACGCATCAGCAAATCGAAGGTGGAGCAGCCCACCGATCCGGTGACGCCAAAGACGGATACCGAGCGCATCTCAGACCCCGATGATCGGCAAAGGAACCACGCGGGTCAGCAGCATCACCACCACCATCGCGCCCACCAGCGCGTCAAAACGGTCCATCAGCCCACCATGACCGGGGATCAGGTTGGAGGAATCCTTGACCCCCGCCCGCCGCTTGACCCAGCTTTCGGCGATGTCACCCAACTGCCCGGCAAAGGAAATGAACGGTGAGATCAGCACCAGACCCCAACCCGCATAGCCCGCCAGCACAAAGCCAAGCCCCACCAAAGCCGCGCCGATCCAACCCGCAATGGTGCCGGACCATGTCTTTTTCGGGCTGACCGCAGGCCAGAACTTTGGCCCGCCCAATGTCCGCCCCGCGAAATAGCCCATCACATCGGACACGATCACCACGCCCAGCAGCCACAGGATCGCCGCCGTCCCCGCCTCGTCGCGCAGCACGAACAACCCGTGGCCAGAGATCATGATCGCCACCGCAATCGCCGCCACGGCACGCGAATGGATGCGCGGCATCACCAGAAACGCCAACCCCACCAGCGGGATCAACAGATAGGCGGGCCAGGACGGCCAGCCCTCATCCAAGATCAGGCAAATCGCAGCCAGCCCGGCCAGCAGCAGCGACTGCATCTTCTCGGCTGGTGCTGTGATATTGGCCAACTCCCAGATCATCACGGCGGTCAGCGCGGTGATCAAAGCCAGAAACGACAGTCCACCGAACCAGATCTCGACGGCGCCCACCGACAGCATCACCGCCGCCGACATCATCCGGGGGCGCAGGTCGGCCCAGCGGTTGGCTGCCCCGCTCATGCCGAAATCGCCCCGCCAAAGCGCCGCTCGCGGTTGCCAAAGCGCGCAACGATGGCGGCCAATTCGTCAGGCGTGAAATCGGGCCACAGGGTATCGGTAAACTCGAACTCGGCATAAGCCGCCTGCCATGGCAGAAAATTCGAGGTGCGGCTTTCACCAGAGGTGCGGATCACCAGATCAGGATCTGGCAGATCGGCGGTGTCCAGACGGCTGGAAATCACCGCATCCGTGATCGCCGCCGGGTCCAAAGTGCCCGCCGCGACATCAGCGGCCAGCGCGCGCATTGTCCGGGTGATCTCATCCCGGCCGCCGTAATTGATTGCGACGGTCAGGTTCAGCCGCGACAGGGGGGCGGTGCGCGCCTCGATGCTGGCCATCAGCCGCTGCAGTTTGGGGTCAAGACGCGAGCGGTCGCCGATGAAACGCATCCGCACGCCCTCGGCCGCCAAACGGTCTGCCTCGCGCTGAATGTAGCGCGAAAAGATCGACATCAGGCCCAACACTTCTTCGGTCGAGCGTTTCCAGTTTTCGGTGGAAAAAGCATAAATGGTCAGCCAGCGGATGCCGATATCCGGGGCACAGCGCACGATCTCCTTGACGCGTTCGGCGCCCTTGCGGTGGCCCACCAGACGTGGCCAGCCCCGATTGGTGGCCCAGCGGCCATTGCCATCCATGATAATGGCGACATGCTCCGCCAGACGGGGGGCCTTTGGATCGGATTTATCGCCTAAGCCCACGCCCTACCTCGTCATTTCGCCCAAAACAGACCGCATACACCCAAGAAGCACCGCGTTTGCGGGTCTTACACCTGCATGATTTCGGCTTGCTTGTGGTCCAGCGCCCGGTCCACTGCGATGATGAACTTGTCGGTCAGTTCCTGCACCTCGTCCGACCACATTTTCTGGTCGTCCTCGCCCATGCCGGCGGCCTTGGCCTTCTTGATCTGGTCCATGCCATCACGGCGCACGTTGCGGATCGAGACTTTGGTGTTTTCGGCATAGCCAGCCGCCACCTTGGACAGCTGCTTGCGGCGTTCCTCGTTCAACTCGGGGATCGGCAGGCGGATCAGGGGGCCGTCCGAGATCGGGTTGATGCCGATGCCAGATTCGCGGATGGCCTTTTCGACCTTGGCAATCATCGCCTTGTCCCAGACGTTGATCACCACCATGCGGGGTTCGGGCACGTTGACGGTGCCAAGCTGGTTGATCGGGGTCATCTGACCATAGGCGTCCACCATGATCGGCTCGACGATCGAGGCAGAGGCGCGACCGGTGCGCAGGCTGGCGAATTCGGATTTCAGGGCATTCATCGCGCCATCCATGCGGCGCTGAATGGCATCAAGGTCAATATCAAGATCGTCAGACATGGATCGCTTCCTTCGTGTCTTTCGCCCAAAGCATCGGGCTTTGCCGTTCTATAGCAGCAAGTGCTTTGGCGGGTATAGGCTTTTGGCGCGCGGTGGCTGAATCACCCGCCGCGCGCCATCCGATCACCCATGTACCCGTGTGTAGGTGCCCTGTCCGGCCAGAATGCCCTTGAACCCGCCCGGCTCATCCAGCGAAAACACGATGATCGGCAGGTCGTTGTCGCGCGCCAGAGCAATGGCAGAGGCGTCCATCACGCCCAGATGCTGCTGCAGCACCTCGTCATAGGTCACGGTGTCATAGCGTTTGGCATCGGCGTGTTTTTTGGGGTCCTTGTCATAGACCCCGTCGACCTTGGTGCCCTTGAAGATGGCCTGACAGGCCATTTCATTGGCACGCAGGGTCGCCGCCGTGTCGGTGGTGAAATAGGGGTTGCCGGTGCCGGCGGCAAAGATGCAGACGCGCTTCTTTTCCAGATGACGCACGGCGCGGCGGCGGATGTAGGGTTCGCAGACCTGATCCATCGGGATGGCCGACACCACCCGGGTGAAGACCCCAATGGATTCCAAAGCCGACTGCATGGCCAGCGCGTTCATCACCGTGGCCAGCATCCCCATATAATCGGCGGTGGTCCGTTCCATCCCTTGCGCCGAACCCGCCAGCCCGCGGAAAATGTTGCCGCCGCCAATGACCATGCAAATCTCGACCCCCATGTCGCGCACCGACTTCACCTCCTCGGCGATGCGCTGCACGGTTGGCGGATGCAGACCGTAGCCCTGATCCCCCATCAAAGCCTCGCCCGAGATTTTCAGCATGACCCGGCTGTAGGTCACATTCTTGTCGCTTGCGGGCATGGCAGGGAGTCCTTGAATTCGGGACGTGGATTGACTGGCGCGCAAAATGTCGCAAAACCGGGGCAGGTTCAACGGGGAAGCGACGGGCGGGCGTTGGTTCGCGCGGCCGGCCTCCGGGGGTTTCCCACCCCCGGCCCCCCGTGGGATATTTTTGGACAGATGAAAGGCAGGAATGGCGTT
>JBIHZO010000166.1:0-7279 GCA_044231405.1 Cypionkella sp.
CAGCCGTGGTTTCGATATCTGCGTCCAGTCGCTCCAGCGTGGCGCGGGTTTCATAGGGCGGCAACAGGCTGCCGCCGCGCCGCGCCAGCCGCTCGGATTTGCCGAAATGCAGGTCTGACACCACCAGAAGCGCTTGATCAGGCCAGAACAGCGCGCCAGAGGGCAGGGCGCAGAGCTGGGCTGTGGCGAGGGCAAAGCGATACATGGCCCCGGTTTGCCCCGGGATCACGCGATGTTCAAGCCAAACCGGCATCGCGCATCAATTGCGCCGCCGCCGTTTCCGCCAGCTTCTCACGTCCCTTGCCGTCGACCGGCACTTTGCCCGGTTCCAGAAACAGGGGGGCCGCCAGGGGCGAGGGCCGGTCCAGCCTTATGTGGTCAACATGCGGGCCGATCTGGGCCAGCATGTCGTCAAGCCGTTGATAATCAACAAGGCCCCGCATCGCCTCTTCGCGGGTGATGGCCAGCATCAGGTGGTTTGGATCGTACTTTCGCAGGGTTTCGTAAAGAATGTCTGAAGAAAATGTCGCCTGCCGCCCCGATTTGCGCCGCCCTTGATGCGTGCGTTCAATCAGCCCGGCAATGATGGCCGTGTTGCGAAACGTCCGCTTCATCACCGCATTGCCTGCCAGCCATGTTTCCAGATCATGGCGCAGAGTGTCGCGGTCCAGAAGTCGCGCCGGATCGGTCACGGGTTCCAGTCCCCAGATCAGAGTGGCATAGTCGGTTGCCACAAACCCCAAAGGCGCAAGCCCTTGATCCTCCATCCGTTTGGTTAACAGCAGGCCCAGCGTTTGCTGCGCATTGCGCCCCGCAAAGCCGTAAACGCACAGATGATGTCGCGCCTCGTAAGGAAAGGTTTCAATCAGCAGCCGCCCCGGTTCGGGCAGCCGCGACAATTCGCGCTGCATCAGCAGCCATTGCGCGGTGTGGTGGGGCAGGGTGGGCCATGTGGACGCTTGAAAAATCTGTAGAATCCGCTCGGCCAGCACGGTGGAGGTGGCGAATTTGGTGCCCGAAAACACCGCCACCTTGGGATCGCGCCCCGGCGTGCGCGTGACCTCGACGGTCATTTCGTGCAGGCCTTCATAACGCACCACCTGACCGCCGATCAAAAAGGTGTCGCCGGGCGTCAGGGTGCTGGCAAAGGCCTCTTCCACCTCGCCCAAAGGCGTGCCGCCCAAGCGCCCCTTCAGCCGCACTTTCAGGGTTTCGGTGTCGATGATGGTGCCCAGATTCTGACGGATGACGGCGGCGGTGCGCGGGTCACGCAGATGCCACAAGCCATTGGTTTGCTTCAACCTTTGCCAACGGTCATAGGCGCGCAGCGCGTAGCCCCCGGTGGCCACGAAGTCGAGACAATCGTCGAATGCGGGTCGGGTCAGGGCGGCATAGGGACCGGCAGAAACCACCTCGGCAAAGAGCATGTCCGCATCGAACGGCGCGGCGCAGGCGCATTGCAGAATGTACTGGCACAGCACATCGCGGGGACCGGGGCCGCGCGGTTCGCCGTCCAGAGTGCGGGCGCGCACCGCATCCAGTGCCGCCTGACATTCCACCACTTCAAAGCGGTTTGCGGGCACCAGAAGCGCTTTCGATGGCGCGTTATAGCGGTGGTTGGCGCGGCCGATCCGCTGCACCAGCCGCTTGACGTTCTTGGGCGCGCCAACCTGAATGACCAGATCGACATCGCCCCAGTCTATCCCCAGATCGAGGCTGCCGGTGCAGACCACGGCGCGCAGCGACCCTGCTGCCATCGCCTGTTCGACCCGATCGCGCTGTTCGCGGGAAAGCGAGCCGTGATGAATGCCGATGGGCAGGGCATCTTCATTCTGAAGCCACAGGTTGTAGAAGAAGATCTCGGCCTGCGCGCGGGTGTTGTGAAAGATCAGCGTGGTCTTATGGCGTTGAACTTGCTGCAATATATCGGGAATGGCATAGCGGCCACCGCCGCCTGACCACGGTGGTGGCGTGTCTGTCACCAGCATGGAAATATCGGGATCAGGGCCGGGATCGGCCTGCAAGATTTGGCAATCCGCCCCCAGAAACCGCGCCAGGGCGGGCGGGTCTTCGACCGTGGCCGACAGGCCAACGCGGCGCAGGCCGGGCGACAGGCTGGTCAACCGCGCCAGACACAGCATCAGCTGATCGCCGCGCTTGGATTCAGCCAGAGCGTGGATTTCGTCCACGATCACCCGCTGCAACCCGGCGAAAATCCGCGGTGCGTCCTCATAGGACAGCAGCAGCGCAAGGCTTTCGGGCGTGGTCAGCAGGATATGCGGCGGATCGGCGCGTTGGCGGCGGCGTTGGGTGTAGGTGGTGTCGCCGGTGCGATCCTCGATCCGGATCGGCAGGTTGGCACCCTCCACTGGTCGGCGCAGGTTGCGGCGGATGTCTGACGTCAGCGCCTTCAAAGGCGAAATATACAGCGTGTGCAGGCCCTTATGCCCGCCGTCTGCCAGTTCGGCCAGCGACGGCAGAAATCCCGCCAGCGTTTTTCCGCCCCCCGTGGGTGCAATCAGCAGGGTCGATGCATCGCCCGCCCGCGCCAACATATCCAACTGATGCGGATGCAGGGTCCAGCCTTGGGCGGCGAACCAGTTGTGCAAAGCGGGGTTCATGAGTGCAAGCTAGGGCGCAGCCAGCAAAAGGGAAAGGGCTTGCTGATTTCGCCGCCAAAGCCTACTCCTGCGACCATGAAAATCCTGTTTCTTGGCGATGTGATGGGGCGCGCGGGGCGTGCTGCGATCACCGAGCGGCTTCCCGGTTTGCGTACCGCGTGGGGCCTTGATTTCGTTGTGGTCAATGGCGAGAACGCGTCGCAGGGCGCGGGTCTGACCGCCGAGCACGCGCGGGTGCTGTTGCAGGCGGGGGCGGACTGTCTGACGCTGGGCGACCATGCCTTTGACCAGAAGGACATGTTGCAGTTCATCGAACAGGAAAACCGGATCATCCGGCCTTTGAATTTCTCCAAGGTGGCCCCCGGACGCGGGGTGAAGATTTTTGACGCCACCCAAGGCCGCAAGGTGCTGGTGGCGCAGGTTCTGGGTCAGGTGTTCATGAAGCGGCCCTTTGACGATCCGTTTTCTGCGATTGAAACCATCCTGAAAACCCACCGCATCGGCGGTTCGGTGCAGGCGGCGATTGTCGATGTGCATGCCGAGGCGACGTCGGAAAAGATGGCGATGGGGCATTGGTGCGACGGGCAGGCGTCTTTGGTTGTCGGCACCCATACCCATGTGCCGACCGCGGACGCGCAGATTCTGGCGGGCGGCACCGCCTATCTGACCGATGCCGGCATGTGCGGCGATTACAATTCCGTCATCGGCATGGAAAAGCTGGAACCCTTGCGGCGGTTCATCACCGGCATGTCCAGCGCCCGGTTCACCCCTGCCGAAGGCTCGGCCACGCTGTCGGGCGTCTATGTCGAAACCGACGACCGCACGGGCAAGGCGTTGAAAGTGCGCATGATCCGCAACGGCGGGTTGCTGGAACAGGCTGCCCCATGACCTCGCGTTGGCTTTATCCTGCCTTGCTGTTGGGCATGGGCTTGGGCTGGGGGCTGACGCAGCCCTTGGGCAAGATTGCGGCCAGCTCCGGCCATCCGCCCTTTGGGCTGATCTTCTGGCAGTTGGTGGTTTGTACGCTTGTCCTGGGGGCGCTGACCCTGATCCGGGGCAAGGGGCTGGCCACCACACCCGCCGCTTTGCGGTTTTATGTCGTGGTGGCGGTGCTGGGCACGCTGATCCCGAACGCCAGCTTTTACATCTCTGTCGCGCGATTGCCGTCGGGGATCATGTCGATCCTGATTTCGATGGTGCCGTTGCTGGCCTTTCCCATCGCGCTGGCCTTGGGGATGGATCAATTCTCGGCCCGGCGTCTGGGGGGCCTCGCCCTGGGCCTGACCGGCGTCTTGCTGATCGCGCTGCCAAGCGCCAGCCTGCCGGACCCGGCGATGGCGGCTTTCCTGCCCTTGGCCATGGTCGGGCCGCTGTTTTACGCGCTGGAAAGCACCTATGTCGCCCGCGTCGGCACCGCAGGCATGGATGCTGTGCAGGCGATGTTTGGCGCGTCCCTGGTGGGGTTGATCCTCTGTGTGCCGGTGATGCTGGCCTTGGGGCATTGGTTCCCGATGCCACTGCCGCCGGGGCGGGTCGAATGGGCACTGATCGCGTCTAGCGCCTTGCACGCACTGCTGTATTCCTGTTTCATTTGGCTTGCAGCCCATGCCGGGGCGGTCTTCGCGTCGCAATCGTCTTACATCGTCACCGCTGCGGGCGTGGTCTGGGCGATGGTGATCTTGGGCGAACGGTTCAGCCCTTGGGTCTGGGCGGCGGCAGTGGTGATGCTGGCGGGGCTGGCCTTGGTTCAGCCCCGGATCAGGGTGGTTGAGGGTTGAAATAATACTCGCCTAACTTTGTCGGGATTGTTCTTTGCTTTTTGCGCGGCTTTGTCATACTAAGCGCGCAGACCGGAGGCTTCCATGATCGGACTTGAGTTAAGCCAGAATTCCCAAGCCATCGTGGCCCTGTTGATCCTCGTCGGCATGTTTGCGCTGTTTGTGCGCGAAACCTATCCGGTCGAGGTCACAGCGATTGGTGGCGCGGCGTTGATGCTGATCCTTGGCATCTTGCCGGTGAAGGCGGGGGTGGAGGTGCTGTCGAACTCGGCACCCTGGACCATCGTGCTGATGTTCTTGCTGATGGGCGGGCTGGTGCGCACTGGCGCGGTCGAGATGGTCATCGGCATGGCAGAGCGTCATGTCACCCAAAGGCCCAAGCTGACCATCGTGGTGCTGTTCGGCTTCGTCGCCTGCGCCTCTGCCGTGATGAACAACACGCCCTTGGTGGCGGTGATGATCCCCGTGGTGATCCAGATCGCCAAGAAGATCGGCTCGGCCCCATCCAAGCTGTTGATCCCGCTGTCCTTCATGACGGTTCTGGGCGGCATGATGTCGCTTATCGGCACCTCGACCAACCTGTTGGTGGACGGGGTGGCGGTGAAGGCGGGGCTGGAGCATTTCTCGATCTTCGAAATCATGCCCCTGGGCATTGCGGTCACCGTGGTCGGTGGCGCGTTTCTGCTGCTGTTTGGCAACCGGCTGCTGCCGGTGCGCCAGTCCATGGGCGCCTTGCTGGGCGACCGCAAGAAGATGAAATACTTCACCGAAGTTGCCATTCCCGAAGACTCGCAACTGATCGGGCAGCAGGTGCTGGAGGTGGCGCAGTTCAAACGATCCGGCGTGCGGGTGATCGACGTTTTGCGCGGCGATGCCAGCTTGCGGCGCAATCTGGCCCCGGTGGTTCTGGCGGCGGGCGACCGCGTGGTGTTGCGCACCGAGATGTCGGAACTGCTGGGCATGCAGGAAAGCAAGGAACTGCGGGTGGTGGACAAGCTGTCCTCGGTGCAGACCGAAACCGTTGAGGTGCTGATTTCACCCGGTTGCCGGATGATCGGGCGGACCTTGGGAGAAATGCGGATCCGGCGGCGCTATGGCGTCTATGTTCTGGCCGCACACCGCCGCAGCCAGAACATCGGGCGGCTGGACGAGCTGGAGGTGCAGGTCGGCGACACCCTGCTGCTGGAAGGCTCGATCGAGGACATTCAGCGCCTTGCCACCGATATGGAGCTGCTCGACATCAGCCACCCCACCCACAAGGCCTACCGCCGCACCAAGGCCCCGATTGCCATTGCGGCGCTGCTGGGCGTGGTGGTGCTGTCGTCGTTTGACGTGGCCCCGATCATGGCGCTGGGTCTGGTGGCGGTGGCGGTGATCTTTCTGACCGGCTGCATCGACTCGGACGAGGCGTTCACCTTCGTCGATGGCCGTTTGCTGGCGATGATTTTCGCAATGCTGGCGGTGGGCGAGGGCTTGGATCAATCGGGGGCTGTCGGGATGATCGTGGGCGCGGTCAGCCCGTGGATGACCACAATGTCGCCCTTTGTGCTGATCCTGTGCGTCTACCTGCTGGGCCTGATCCTGACCGAGTTTCTGTCCAACAACGCCGTGGCGGTGATCTACACTCCCATCGCGATCGAATTGGCGCAAAATCTGGGCCACGATCCGCGCCCCTTCGTGGTGGCGGTGATGTTTTCGGCGACCTTGGCCTTTGCCACCCCGATCGGCTACCAGACCAACATGATGGTCTATGGGCCGGGCGGCTACAAGTTCTCGGATTACGTCAAGGTCGGGCTGCCGTTGAACATCCTCATCTGGCTGGTGTGTTCGGCGCTGATCCCGCTGATTTGGCCGCTGTAGTGCCGGGGTTGCAGTTCGCCCCCCGGCTGGTGTAAGGCAACCCATCACCGAAAGCGGAGTTTTGGGTCATGGCAGGCCATTCGAAATGGGCAAACATTCAGCATCGCAAGGGCAAGCAGGACAAGCTGCGCTCGAAGATGTTTTCCAAGCTGGCAAAGGAAATCACCGTTGCCGCCAAGATGGGCATGCCCGACATTGACATGAACCCGCGACTGCGGCTGGCCGTCAAGGCCGCGAAATCGGTGTCGATGCCCAAGGACGTGATCGACCGCGCCATCAAGAAATCGCAGATGGGCGACGGGGCAGATTACACCGAAATCCGCTATGAAGGCTACGGCGCCAATGGCATCGCCATCATGGTCGAGGCGATGACCGACAACCTGAACCGCACCGCCTCCAACGTGCGCAGCTATTTCACCAAATGCGGTGGCAATCTGGGGCAGACCGGATCGGTCAGCCACGGCTTTGACCGGGTCGGTGTGGTGTCCTATCCCGCCTCGGCCGGGTCCGCCGATGACATCATGATGGCGGCACTGGATGCAGGCGCGGATGATGTGGAGTCGGACGAGGACGGTCACTGGATTTACTGCGCCTTTGACGCGCTGAACGACGTATCGGACGCGCTGGAAAAAGCGCTGGGGGAGTCGCTGGAATCCAAGCTGATCTGGAAGGCGCAAGTGCTGACCGATGTCGATCTGGACACCGCGACCAAGCTGATGAAGCTGATCGACATGCTGGAAGAAGATGACGATGTGCAGACCGTGACGCACAACTTCGACATGTCGGACGAAGTGGCGGCACAGCTGGGTTAAACCGGTGGTGCGTGATATCACGCACCCTACACCACCGTAGGGCGGGCTACAGCCCGCCAAACCATCCGAGCCGCGCAACCCTGCGCGGCTTTTTCATGGCGTGACGAGTGCGAGAAAAGCGCGGCGCAAGGTGGGCGTGCGCGCGGACGGTCT
The DNA here is from genome assembly GCA_044231405.1 of Cypionkella sp. Classification (GTDB taxonomy): domain Bacteria; phylum Pseudomonadota; class Alphaproteobacteria; order Rhodobacterales; family Rhodobacteraceae; genus Cypionkella. Next base: position 7,225 of record JBIHZO010000166.1, read on the forward strand.
TGCATAGGTGGGATGATCAACCGGGCACAACGGGGCTGGTGAAGGGCTGAATTGC
>JBIHZO010000167.1:0-7265 GCA_044231405.1 Cypionkella sp.
TGAAATCAAGGCAAGCTGATAAACGAACGGGCGCTCGTATTTTACGAACGCCCGTCTGCTCAGATCGCGGCCAACATCGCCTCGCCGCCCGAAATCTCACATTGTCCGGCGTTTTCTTCAAGGTGCAGCACCTTCACGACGCCATCGACCGCATAAAGGGCAAATCGCTTTGACCGGTCGTGAAAGCCAATTGCAGGGACCGTGAACTCCATCCCGATCGCCTTGGTAAAGCTGGCGTCGCCGTCACCCAGCATGGTGATCCCCGCCGCAGTCGCACCGGTGGACTCGCCCCACGCCTTCATCACGAAGGGATCGTTGACCGACACGCAGATCACCTCATCCACGCCTTTGGCTGCGAATTTCTCGCGGGTGCGTATGAAACTGGGCACATGCGCAGTGGTGCAGGTGCCGGTATAGGCACCGGGCAGCCCAAAGATCACAACGTTGCGGCCCTTGAGTTTTTCCACCAATGCCACAGCCTCGGGACCATCCGCGCCCATCTGCAACAAACTGGCCTCAGGTAGCTTGGCCCCCACAGAAATCGTCATCATTAAACCCTCTCGCGTTGCGTTTTTCCAAGCCACAGATATAGGGTCACGCGGGGCAATCGACCAGAGGGGGCGGTCATGAGGCATGTTGTGGTAATCGGGGCAGGACAGGCCGGAGCCGCTCTCGTGGCCAAGCTGCGGTCTGCCGGGCATCAGGGCACGATCACTCTGATCGGCGAAGAGACCAGCCCGCCCTATCAGCGCCCGCCGCTGTCGAAGGCATATCTTCTGGGCGAAATGGAGGCAGAGCGGCTGTGGTTACGCGGTGCCGATTTCTACTCTGACAATGCGATCATTTTGAAACTAGGGTACAAAGTTACTGCCATTGACCCGGCGGCGCGGACAGTGACACTGGGCACCGAGCTACTTTCCTATGACGTGCTGGTGCTGACCACTGGCGCAAGCCCGCGCCGTTTGCCGGCCGCAGTTGGTGGCGATCTGGCCGGGGTCTACACCGTGCGGACTCTGGCTGACGTGGATGCGATGCAAGCGGAATTCGTGGCGGGTCGTCGTTTGGTGATCGTGGGCGGCGGCTATATCGGGCTGGAGGCGGCGGCAGTGGCGCGCAAGCTGGGCCTTGATGTTACGGTGCTGGAGATGGCCCCCCGCATTTTGCAACGCGTCGCGGCACCAGAGACCAGCGACTATTTCCGCGCTTTGCACACGACGCATGGGGTGAAAATTCTGGAGTCGACCGGGCTGGACCGGCTGCTGGGAGAAGGCCGGGTGACAGGCGCACGGCTGTCCGATGGCACCGAACTGCCCGCCGATTTCGTGATTGCGGGCGTCGGGATTCTACCGGGCACCACCTTGGCCGAGGCGGCGGGACTGACGATTGAAAACGGCATCCAGACCGATGCCCAAGGGCGGACTTCTGACCCGCATATCTGGTCGGCCGGAGATTGCGCCAGCTTTCCACACAACGGCGGAAGATTGCGGTTGGAATCGGTGGGCAACGCCATTGATCAGGCCGAAATCGTCGCGCAAAACATTCTTGGCGCGGGGCTGGAGTATCAGGCGAAACCTTGGTTCTGGTCGGATCAGTACGACTGCAAATTGCAGATCGCAGGGCTGAACACGGGCTATGACAACATTGTCACGCGAGGACCGGACGGCGAGACCGTGTCGTTCTGGTACTATAAGGGCGATACCCTTTTGGCTGTTGATGCGATGAACGATCCGCGCTCCTATATGGTGGGCAAGCGCTTGATCGAACAAGGAAAGTCGCCGTCCAAAGCCGCCGTAGCCGACCCCGCGACAGAGATGAAATCTCTGCTGAAAGCATGAGGATCATCGGCGGCACCTCTCGCGGGTTGCACCTTGCCCCGTTGGGTGAGGGTGATGCCATGGCCCATCTGCGCCCGACTTCTGACCGGGTACGCGAGTCGATTTTCAACCTGCTGATCAATGGCGGCCACGGCAATCCACTGGCAGGCGCGCGGGTGTTGGATGTGTTCGCGGGCACCGGCGCGCTGGGGCTGGAGGCGCTGTCGCGGGGGGCTGCGCAGGCGGTTTTTCTGGAAAATGGCCCGGTCGCCTTGGCGATTTTGAAGCGCAACATCGGCCTGATGCGCGCCGAGGATCGCTGCGAAATCCTGCGGCGCGATGCCATGAAACCGGGGGCAAACCCTGGCACAGCGTTCGATCTGATCTTCCTCGACCCGCCTTATGGCAAACAGATGGGAGAGACGGCCTTGGCCGCATTGGCAGGTTGGCTTGCGCCTCATGCTTTTGTTATTTGGGAAGAAAGCGTCCCTCCGCTGCCACCGCAAGGCTTTGATCAACTGGATCAGCGCAAATACGGCGACACCCTTGTCACGATTTTGCAGGCCACCCGATGATGCCCTCTGCAGTGATTTTCGACTGTGATGGAGTGGTTGTCGACAGCGAACCCATGCTGTTTGACATGCTGATTCAGGACCTTGCGCGCCATGGTTTGCCGGTCGCGCTGGCGGTGCTGCATGATCATTATCTGGGGCTGACTTTGCCAGCCCTGCGCCACAAGGCTGTCGCGGCCGGGGCGAGGCTGCCCGATGATTGGTGCGAAGACTTTTACGCGCGGCTCTATGCGAAACTGCGCTTGGGCACGCCCTTGGTGCCGGGAATTCTGGGTGTGCTGGATGCACTGGACGCCGCGGGCATTCCCTATGCCATGGGGTCGAACGGTTCGCACGAAAAGATGCAGATCACTTTGGGGCAGCACGGGCTGACCGGGCGCTTCAAGGGGCTGTTTTCGGGGCAGAAACTGGGCAAACCCAAACCTGCGCCTGATCTTTTCCTGCACTGCGCCGCCGCGCTGCAGACAATTCCGGCGGCCTGCGTGGTGATCGAAGACAGCGCTATTGGGGCGCGTGCAGCACAGGCGGCAGGGATGCGATGTTTTGGCTATGCGCCCCATGGCAGTGCCGCCTTGGCCGCAGAGGGCGCAGAACTGTTCGCCGATATGAACGACCTACCGAAACTGCTGGGGCTTCAACCCCAAGTTGGGTGAAATTTGCCCGCCGGCGAGGCGGTGAAGATTTCACAGCCGGTTGCGGTGACGCCAACCGAATGTTCAAACTGCGCCGACAGCGACTTGTCGCGGGTGACGGCGGTCCAGTCGTCGGCCAGTACCTTGGTTTCGGGGCGGCCAAGGTTGACCATCGGCTCTATGGTGAAGAACATGCCCTCTTCCAACACAGCGCCCGCGTTGGGGCGACCATAATGCAATACATTCGGCGGCGCGTGGAACACCCGACCAAGACCATGACCACAGAAATCACGGACCACTGACATGCGATTGCTTTCCACAAAGCTTTGAATCGCATAGCCAATATCGCCAAAAGTATTCCCCGGCTTCACCGCCGCGATACCGCGCATCAGCGATTCATGCGTGACTTCAATCAGCCGTTCGGCCTTGCGCGGCACGGTTCCGGCCACATACATGCGAGACGTGTCGCCAAACCAGCCGTCCACGATCACCGTGACATCAATGTTCAGAATATCCTGATCCATCAGCACCTTGGCGCCCGGAATGCCATGACAGACGACATGGTTGACCGAAATGCACGAGGCGTGCTTGTAGCCTTTGTAACCAATGGTCGCCGAAACCACGCCACGGCGGGCTATTTCTTCTCGGATGAAGTCGTCAATCACCGCTGTGGTGACGCCCGGCTTCACATAGTCACCAACCATATCAAGGATTTCAGCAGCTACGCGACCTGCAATGCGCATGCCTGCGAACTCTGCATCATCATAGATTCGGATGCCGTCTTTGGTCACGCGGCCGCGAATATCGTCCATGGATCGTCCTCTTATTTCGCCTTGGATATGCGATGTGGCACCAAGTTTCCAGTGGCTCTGCATCTGGCTGGCTTTGCGCCTGTCTGCGGCCTATATCGGCAGAAACAGATATAGGGAACGCGCGATGACCAATCCAACCGCCGCCATGCTGGTGATCGGCGATGAAATCCTGTCAGGAAGGACGCGGGATTCCAACCTGCATTATCTGGCGGGTGAACTGACGCGCCACGGCATAAACCTGACCGAGGCGCGGGTGGTGGCGGACGATCAAGCTGCGATTGTGTCGGCCGTGAATGCCTTGCGCGGGCAATATGACCACCTGTTCACATCGGGTGGCATTGGGCCGACACATGATGACATCACGGCGGACGCGATTGCGGTGGCCTTTGGCGTGGCGATCACCCACCGTGCAGACGCGGTGGCCTTGCTGGGCGCGCATTACGAACGCCAAAACCTGCCGTTCAATGACGCGCGAATGCGGATGGCGCGTATCCCTGACGGCGCGGTGCTGATCGAAAACCCGGTGTCGATTGCGCCCGGCTTTTCCATGGGCAACGTGCATGTGATGGCCGGGGTACCCCGGATATTCGAAGCGATGGTGGCATCCGTCTTGCCAAACCTGACGGGCGGCGCGCCACTGCTTAGCCAAACCCTGCGGATGATGCGTGGCGAAGGGGAAATTGCAGGACCATTTGGCGCGCTTGCGGCCGAGTATCCTGATTTGTCGATGGGGTCCTACCCGTTCACTCTGAACGGTGCTTACGGCACCAATCTGGTGATCCGGGGCACTGATGCGGCGCGGATTGATGCGGCGATGACCCAACTGGCCGCGCTGTTTCCGGCATGACCCCCGAGGAACTGTTGCAGGTGATGGAACAGACATGGCCAGCCGCCGCAACCTTGCGGGCCGGGCCTTGGACGATTCGCGACGGTAAGGGTGGCGGCAAACGCGTGTCGGCGGCAACGGCGGATGAGGCTTGGCAGGACGACGACATCGCGCAGGCAGAGCAGGCGATGGCGGCACTGGCCCAACCGCCGCTGTTTCTGATCCGCGATCAGGATGCCGCTCTGGATGCCGCCCTGCAGGCGCGTGGCTACCGGATTGTCGATCCGGTGGTGGCCTATGCAATGCAACTGACGACGGATCACGCACCTGATCACATGACCACTTTCCCGCACTGGCCGCCGATGGCGATGGCCGTGGATCTGTGGGCAGAGGCCGGCATTGGGGTGGAGCGGCTGGCCGTAATGCAGCGCGCCCAGGGCGCGAAAACCGCGATTCTGGCCCGCGCCAACGACCGTGCCGCAGGGGTGGCCTTTGTGGCGATGGCGGGTCGCACCGCCATGCTGCACGCATTGGAAATAACGCCCTCCTTTCGTCGGCAAGGTTCCGCGCACAATATCTTGCGGGCAGCCGCACTCTGGGCGCTGGATCAGGGGGCTGATACCTTGGCTTTGGTGGTGACGGTGGCGAACGATCCGGCGCGCAGGCTCTATGCTTCCTTTGGCATGACGGTTGTGGGACACTATCACTATCGACAGAAATGAGCCCACAAGAGGCCAAAGCAGGTGATACCAACGCATTCTTCCATGGCTTTGACACGCAAAGCAGTGATCTTGGCGGCATTGCTGACTGGCTTTGCGCAGGGCGCTGTTGCGGCGACCTTTGATCTGGCCTTCCCTGCACCCGCCCAATCCACCGCGTCGCGGCTGGAAAGCATGACGTCGTTTCGCCTGCCAGTCGGCCCATTTGTCAACGGGGCGATGACCACGGCCCTTGCCGAGGGGCCGCTGCAGCAAAGCGCATTTCGGATTGAAACTGCGAATCTGACCACGCTCCAACTGATGCAACCGCTGCGCGATCAGATCGCCCAAGCGGGCTTTGCCGTGATCTTCGAATGTGAAACCCAAGCCTGTGGTGGCTTTGATTTCCGTTATGGCACCGATGTTCTGCCTGAGCCCGATATGCACATTGATCTGGGTGATTTCAGGTACTTGGCCGCTGAACGTGATGGCCCTAGCGGCAAGGATTACATCAGCCTGATGGTCAGCCGGTCGCCTCAGGATGGGTTTGTGCAGATGACCCGGGTCGGCAGCTTTGCGCAGCCCGCGCCGATGTTGACCGCCGCGACCAAGTCGCCGCTGCGGGTCGCCACGCAGCAAACCTTGTCGTTGCCGGTGAAATCAGCGACCGGCTTGGGGGCGGCGTTAGAGCAAGGCGGGGCCGTGGTGCTGGAGGATCTGGTATTTGCATCAGGATCGGGCACGCTGGCTGCGGGCGAATATCCATCTTTGCAGGATTTGGCGACGTGGCTACAGGCCAATCCGGACAAGACCATTGCTCTTGTCGGGCACACCGATGCGTCAGGGGGGCTGGCGGGCAATCTGGCTTTGTCGAAAAAGCGTGCGGAAAGCGTGCGTCAGACCCTGCTGAGGACCTATGATATCCCGGGCGCGCAGGTGGTGGCGGATGGCGTCGGCTTTCTGGCACCGCGCGACAGCAATCAGACTGAACCTGGGCGGCAGAAAAACAGAAGGGTCGAAGTGATGATCACTTCGACCCAGTAAACGCGCAGGTTCATTCCGTTCAGTGTCACCAAAGGTCGGGGCCTTTGTCGATATAGCGTCGCGCCAGAAAGTCGATAAAGGCGCGCACCTTGGGTTGGGTGAAGCGTCCCGGCGGATAGACCGCATAGATGCCCAGAGTTTCCACGGGCAGGCCGGGAATGGCCTCTTCGATCTGACCCTGTTTCATCGCATCAGCATACAGGAATGACGGCAGATAGGCGATGCCAAGCCCGGACACAGCAGCGTTCAACAGCGACTGACCGTCGTTCACCGTCAACCAGCCGGCCGTGCGCACTTGCCGCTTTTCACCCGAAGGCGCGGTGACTTTCCAAACATTGCCATTGGCTTGGTTGGAATAATGCAGCAGTTTGTGGTCGTTCAGATCGTCGATTTTCATCGGACGCCCGTATTTCTGGAAATAGGACGGCGAACCGATCATGCGTTTGGTAGTTTCTGTCAGCTTGCGGGCGCGAAGTGAGCTGTCCTCCAACTCACCGACGCGAATGGCCATGTCAAAACCTTCGCTGATCAGTTCAACATAGCGATTGTTCAGCACCATGTTGACGGTAATGTCCGGGTATTCCAGCAAGAAATCGCCCAGGATCGGCGACAGCAGGTTGACCCCGAAATCGGTTGCCACTGATATGCGCAACAGGCCCGATGGGGCCGATTGCATGGATGTCACCAAAGCATCCGCCTCGCCTGCGTCATTCAACACACGCCGGGCGCGGTCGTAATAAGCAAGGCCGATCTCGGTCGGCGAGACCCGGCGGGTGGTGCGGTTCAAAAGCCGCGCGCCAAGGCGGGCCTCCAGGGCGGAGACGTGTTTCGAAACGGCAGATTTCGAAATCCCCATCTTTTTCGCAG
>JBIHZO010000168.1:0-7256 GCA_044231405.1 Cypionkella sp.
CTTTGCCACCTCGCCCGATCTGATCACCTGGACCCTGCGTCCCCCGGCCTTCACCGGCGGCATGGGCCAGTTGGAAGTGCCACAGGTGTTTGCGGTGGGCGACACTTGGTACTGCCTGTTTTGCACCAGCGGTTTCCAGTGGTCCAAGCACTACCGCCAGACCAACCCCGAAGCGCCTGTCACCGGCACCCATTACCTGACTGCAGACCATCCGCGCGGGCCGTGGCGCATGGCTTCGGGGCCATTTCTGGACGGCGCCGAACCCTGCCGCCGCTATGCAGCGCGCATTGTCGATGGGCCGGAAGGCCTTGTCATCCTTGGCTTTGCGGATGGCGGCAAAGACCGTTTCGGCGGCTATGTGATGAACCCAGAACCGATTGTGGTGGGCCAGGATGGTCTGCTGCACGTCCAACCCCTTAGCGCAGCTGCGGAGTAACTCATGGCCAGCATCACCCTGAAAGGCTTGAAGAAAAGCTACGGCAACGCCCATGTGATCAAGGGCGTCGACATCGACATCAACGACGGCGAATTCGTGGTCTTTGTCGGCCCCTCGGGCTGTGGCAAATCCACCCTCTTGCGCATGATCGCAGGGCTGGAAGATATCTCGTCGGGCGATCTGACCATCGCGGGCAAGCGGGTCAATGATCTGCCGCCCAAGGATCGTGGCGTGGCCATGGTGTTTCAAAGCTACGCGATTTTCCCGCATATGACGGTGCGCGAAAACGTCGCCTTCGGTCTGACCATCGCAGGCGACGACAAGGCCACCAAGGATGCCAAAGTCGCCGAGGCCGCCCGCATCCTGCAGATGGAACACCTGCTGGACCGCCGTCCCAGCCAGCTTTCGGGCGGTCAGCGTCAGCGCGTTGCCATCGGCCGCGCCATTGTGCGCAAACCCAAGGTGTTCCTGTTTGATGAACCGCTGTCGAACCTTGACGCCGCCCTGCGCATGGACATGCGGATGGAGATCGGCAAGCTGCACAAGGCGCTGGGCGCCACGATGATCTATGTGACCCATGATCAGGTCGAAGCGATGACTCTGGCCGACAAGATCGTGGTGCTGAAGGACGGTCTGGTGCAACAGATCGGCTCGCCGATGGAGCTTTATCACCACCCCGCCAACGCCTTTGTGGCCGGTTTCCTCGGCTCTCCGTCGATGAATTTCCTTGATGTGGATGTGACGGCTGTGAACGGCGATCTCATCACCGTGCAGAACGCCTCACTGGAATCGGTTGAGATCAAGGCCAAAACCGGCAGTTACACCGTCGGCGGCACCGCCCGTCTTGGCATCCGCCCACAGTATCTGTCCCCTGCCGAGGGCGCAGGCCAGTTGCATGGCAAGGTCGCGCTGACCGAACGTCTGGGCGCAGAAACCGTGATCGAGGTCACACTGTCCAACGGCACCCCGCTGATCGCCGCCCTCGCCCGCGACGCCATCTTCCCGATTGGCACCGAAATCGGCCTGACCTTTGCGGCCTCCGAGGCACATCTGTTCAACACCTGACCCAGGCGGCCGCCTGCCAAACGCGGGCGGCCGATCACAGATTGAAAACCCGGCCAAAGGCGCGGTATGGATCGTGGATCATAGATCAATCCCGGGAAAACCACCATGAAACGCATTTTTGTCACCGGCAGTGCGGGCTTTATCGGCTTTCACTTGTGCAAACTGCTGCTGGCCGAAGGCTTTGCCGTGCATGGCTACGACGGGATGACCGACTACTACGATGTCCGCCTGAAACAGGCCCGGCATCAGATCTTGCTGCAAGACCCGCATTTCGCGATGACCGAAGGCATGTTGGAAGACCAAGCGCTGTTTGACCGCACCATCGACGCCTTTGCGCCGGACGTCATTGTGCATCTCGCGGCCCAAGCCGGGGTGCGCTACAGCTTGGAGAACCCGCGCGCCTATCTGGACAGCAATGTTATTGGCACTTTCAACGTGATGGAGGCCGCGCGGCGGCTGAAGGTGCAGCACTTGCTGATGGCCTCGACCTCGTCGATTTACGGCGCGAACACCGAAATGCCCTTTGCCGAAACCGACAAGGCCGACACCCAACTGACCATTTACGCCGCGACCAAGAAAGCCACCGAAAGCATGGGTCATGCCTATGCCCATATCCACGATCTGCCGACCACGATGTTCCGGTTTTTCACCGTCTACGGCACCTGGGGCCGCCCTGACCTGGCGTTCTACAAATTCGTCGATGCGATCCTGGATGGTCGCCCGATCGACATCTACAACCACGGCCAAATGGCGCGTGACTTCACCTATGTGGACGATCTGGTGCGCGCGATCCGCCTTCTGATCGACGTAGCGCCAGTGCGTCCGGCGGACGGCATTGTGCCCACCGGCGACAGCCTGTCGCCCGTGGCCCCTTACCGCATCGTCAACATCGGCAATTCGGACAAGGTGAAGCTGATGGATTTCATCGAGATGATCGAGGATTGCATCGGCCGGAAAGCCATTCGCAATTACATGGACATGCAAACGGGCGACGTTGTGGCGACATGGGCCAATGCCGATCTGCTGCAAACCCTGACCGGCTATCGCCCCCAAACCGATTTCCGCGACGGCATTGCCAAATTCGTCGCTTGGTATCGGGAGTATTCAGGCAAATAGAGCGCCACTGCACCCAAAACCAGAAAATGGTGCCCCCATCAGGATTTGAACCCGAGACCCCCTGATTACAAATCAGGTGCTCTACCAGCTGAGCTATAAGGGCAGTGAAGCAGAAATAGCCGGGGTTGAGCTTGGGTGCAAGGGGTCAGGTGTTGCGACTTGCACGCGCCAGCAGCGCCACGGCGGCCAAGCCCATGGCAACCACGACCAAGGCGGCGGGTGCGGCCTGGCCAAGGTGTTCCAAGCTGGCCAGTTCATAGACGCGTGTCGAAAGGGTGTTGAAGTTGAACGGGCGCAACAACAGCGTGGCGGGCAATTCCTTGACGCAATCGACAAAGACCACCAGCAGCGCCGAAGCGACCGATCCGCGCATCAAGGGCAGATAGACCGCCCGCAGCGTGCCCCCCGCCCCACGCCCAAGTGACCGCGCAGCCATCGGCAGCGATGGCGATATCCGCCCGAAAGCGGTATCCAACGCGCCCTGAGCGATGCCAAAAAACCGCACCACATAAGCCAGCACAATCGCCGCCGCCGTCCCGGTCAGCATCAGACCCGGATCATGACCCGTCAGCGCCAGCACCGCATCCGCCACCCGGTGATCCAGCGCCGCCAGCGGCACCAGCAGCCCCACGGCCAAAACCGCGCCGGGTGCGGCATAACCCAAAGTGGTGACAGGCAGCACCAGCCGCGCCAGCCGCCGCCCCGCCATCCGCACCCCGTACACCAGAAACAGCGCCGCCAGCACCGTCACAACCGCCGCGATACCGCCCACCAATGCGGTGTTCAGCGCCGCTTGCGCCAAGCCCGGCTCCAACCACACCAAAGGGTTGGAAAACGCGTGCCAGCCCATCACCGCAACGGGCAGAATGAAGCCCATCACCACCGGCACAAGACAAAACCCCAATGCTATCAGACCCTTGACGCCCTGCAACGGCAGCGCCTCTACCGGACGTGTCGCCCGGCTGGCCTGATGAAAGCGGGCGTTGCGGCGGGACGATCGTTCAATCCCCAGCAACACAAGGATCAGCGTCAGGATCACGCCCGCGATCTGCGCGGCCCCCCCGGCATTGTTGCCGTTGAGCCAAGTGGAAAACACGCCAGTGGTCAGCGTTTGCACCCCAAAATGCGCCACGGTGCCATAATCGGCCACTGTCTCCATCATCGCCAGCGCCACACCGGCCGCAATCGCCGGGCGCACCAAAGGCAGGCCCAGCCGCCAAAACATGCCCCAAGGACCCAGACCCAACGACCGCGCAACCTCGTATGAACTGCCCGATTGCTCACGCAGCGCCGACCTGGTCAGCAGGTAAACATAGGGATACAAAGCCGCCGACAGCACCACGATCGCGGCCCATTCCGACCGGATTTCGGGGAACCAATAGGCGCGCGAATCTTGCCATCCCATCGCAGTGCGCATCGCGGTCTGCAAAGGCCCCGCGTAATCCAGAAAATCCACCAACGCATAGGCCCCGACATAGGCCGGAATCGCCAGTGGAAACAGCAGGGCATAGTCCAGCACGCGGCTGCCGCGAAAGCGGTACATCGTCACCAGCCAAGCCGCCCCTGCCCCCATTGCGGCAGTCAGCACCCCGACCCCGATCATCAGCCGCAACGTTGCTGTGAAATAGCGCGGCAGCACCGTCGCCACCAGATGCGGCCAGATGTTCTCGGTCGGGTGAAAGGCGATCCACAACACCGCCAGCATCGGTGCCAGCACCACAGCCGCAATCACCACAGCGCCGATGGACCAACCATCCATGCGCCAAAAACCGGGTCTCGTGGTTATCCGACTGTTTTGCTTGGTCAACATGAGGCCCGGCTTACAGGAAAGCGGTTCCCCTGTCCAGAAAACCGACTATATTGGGCGCAATCAAAAACAGCGGGCAGGCTTCACACTCATGCGGATCGTTTATCACCTTGGTGCCCATTTCACCGATGAAGAGCGGCTGTTGAAATGCCTGCTGAAGAACCGCACGGTTCTGGCGCAGCACGGCGTCGTGGTGCCGGGACCCAAGCGTTACCGCAACCTGCTGCGCGATGCGGCGGTGCAACTGAAAGGTCAGGCGGCCACCCGCGACACGCAGGCGCTGCTGTTGGATCAGATCATGGAAGAAGACGTCGCCGAGCGGCTTATCCTGTCATGGGACAGTTTTCTCAGCCTGCCGCAATGGGTGCTGAAGGACACGCTTTACCCTGCGGCCGGTGACCGCGTGCGCGCGTTTTCGCAGATATTCCCCGAAATCGAGGCTGAATTTCATTTGGCCATCCGCAACCCGGCCACCTTTATACCCGCGCTGTTTGAACGACATAAATCCAAGGATTACAAAGAGTTCCTGGCCGGGGCCAATCCGCTGCAACTGCGTTGGTCGGACGTGATTGAACGCATATTGAACGCGAACCCTGACGCACCGCTGACGATCTGGTGTGATGAAGATACACCGCTGATCTGGCCCGAAGTGCTGCGCACCGTTGCCGGTCTGCCCGAAGATGCGGTGCTGGAGGGTGAGGGCGACCTGCTGGCCTCGCTGATGTCGGGCGACGGCCACGGGCGCATGCTGGCCTATCTGGAAGGGCATCCGCCGGGCAGTTTCATGCAGCGCCGCAAGATCGTCTCGGCTTTCCTGGATAAATTCGCCCTGCCCGAGCGCATGGATGTGCAGGTCGAAATGCCGGACTGGACCGCCGAATATGTCGCGGAACTGACCGCAAATTATGATCAGGACGTCGCCCGCATCATCGGAATGGGCGACGTGACCTTTATCGCACCTTGACCGCCCCCAAGGCAGAACCGGGGGCGCAATTGGTTACTGCATGCCCAAAGCCGACTTGTACAGCTCCAGGATCGCCTCTTCTTCCGAGATCTCGTCGGGCTTGCGTTTGCGCAGGGCAATGATTTTGCGCATGACTTTGGTGTCATATCCGCGGCCCTTGGCCTCGGCGAACAGTTCTTTTTCCTGCTCGGACAGGTCGCGCTTTTCCGAGGCCAATTGCTCGGCGCGCTCGATGAACTGGCGCAACTCGTCGGCGGTCACGCTATAGGCGTCGGGGGCATTGCTCATCACAGGCTCACTTGATGGATGGGGTTGCGGCTGTCTAGCTGCCTGCGTCCCAAGGTTCAAGCGGGCGCTTGCCATCGCCCTGCAAAAGCGGCTATCCGCTGGCGCAGAGCGGAGGCGACCATGGACATTCTGATCTGGATCGGTGCGGGATTGACGGCTTTGGGCCTGATTGGGCTGATGTGGTGCATCTACACCGTGGTGCAAAAGCGCCGCGCAGGCTTGCCAGAGGCCGCAATGCGCGCCGCCCTGCAAAAGGTGGTGGTGCTGAACATGGCAGCCCTTGCGGTGTCGTTTCTGGGCCTGATGCTGGTGGTGGTCGGGGTGATTTTGGCCTAAGTTGACGGGGCCTGATCAGGCCCGGTTCAACGCGGCAAAATCGCGACCTTCACTGATCAGCCGGTCAAACAAGGCGTCGGGCGCATAGATCTGCGGTGCGGCCTCGGCTCTGCGACGCAGATCGGCCCGCAGCACCAAAAGTCCGCGTTTGTCAGACTGGAACATCGGCCCACCCTGCCAGCGCGGGAAAAGCCCGCCCATGATCGCCGCCGCATCAATATCCAGCGGCCTGCGCGCCACTCCATCGGACAACAGCCGCGCACCTTGGTTGGCCATCGCCAAAAGGCAGGCCGACAGCACCAGCTGCGCCTCGGGCGGTGCCGGCGGCATCGCAGCCCTTTCCCCAACGCCCAACCCATAGGACGCCAAAGCCGCCGCAATGATGGGCCTGGTCAGCCCCTGTGCCTCCAGCCCTGCGATTGCGGCAGACAAGGCGGCGCGCAACCGACGATCCAGCGGCCCACCCGGGCCGGTGAACAGCAATTTCCAGCCCAGCCGCCGCGCCAAGGCCAGCCCCAACGCCCGCCCCCCTGCATCAGCACCGGCACTGCACGAAAGTTCCGCCGCCATGCCGGCCGCCATCGCAGGTTGCAGCGCCACCCGCCCCGACATCGCCCGTGCCGGAAGCGCACCTAAGCCGATCACCGGCGCGCCGTCAGCATCGGCAGGCATTGGCACAGCCTCCGGCGCGGTCAGAACAAGGTCCACCCCGACCATCCCATCCGCCGCCATGGTAGAGGTCAGCCGCGCCCAATCCGCATCCCGCGCTGCAGCCGTCAACCGCCGTTCGACCACCGCCAGTTCCTGCCGCGCCGCGACTTTCTCCAGCGTCGGCACCAAAACCTCGCGCCGGGGTTCCACCAGCGTCACCCGCAGCCCGGCCACAAGGGCCTGCACCACCAGTTCGGTTGCCACGTCGCCACCGCCCCAGACCCCAAGATGCGAAAGCTTGGCCGGGGCCAAGGCGGCCAGATCAGCGGGCGGGAACAATGCGCGGCGTTCGGCCATGAAAGCGTGGCGCAACCCCATTGCCTCAGGCGTTTGCACCAACTCGTCAAAGGCCGCACGCTCATAGGCAAGCCCTTGATCCAGCGGTAAAAGCTGGGCTGCCTCGATGCAGTCGATGACCCGGCCGGGCGCCGGCAGTCGCGCACCTGCAAACTGCTTGCGCGCCGCTGCAATCGCGGCCTGATAGGCCACCCCATCGCGCAAGCCATCGCGCCGGTCACTGCTGCGCACAGGGG
>JBIHZO010000429.1:0-3330 GCA_044231405.1 Cypionkella sp.
CCAGGCCGCAACCATGGCCTTTGATGCCTCATTGTCGAAATCTGCGTTCCAGTGCGTGGTGCCGGTGATGCCGACAGCCGCCGGACCAACCGCCTTCAGGATCACCGCGTCATAAGACGGCTCTGACAGCACCATCGGCACTTTGCCCAGCAGATCGGCCTGCTGATACTGCTTCAGAAAGGCAATGCCCTGACCGCCGGGGTGAAACTGGAACACCACCTGCGGGGCCTTGTCGCGGATTTGCGCCATTTCACCCGCAAAGTCGGACTGCTCGACGCCGGTGTAGATCTCGGTCACTTCGCCACCGAATTCGCGCTTGAACCCGGCAATGGCGTCTTTGCCAGCCTGATAATTGGGGGCCAAGGCGACCGCGGTGGTGTAGCCCAGCTTCTTGGCCGCCGCACCCGATGCCTCATGCAGGCTGTCGTTCTGCCAGCTGACCACGAAATAGTTGGGGTGGCACTTGGCCCCGGCCAGACCGGAGGGGGCCGCGTTCGGGCTGACATAGATCGCTCCTGCGTCCAGAGCCTCTGGCACCACGGCACCCGACACGTTGGAAAACACGATGCCGGTCAGCAGCTTGATGCCCTCTTCGTTCAGCATCCGGTCTGCCACCTGCACTCCGGTGTTCGGATCGCGACCATCGTCTTCGACCACAAGTTCAAATTCTGCACCCGAGGCTTGCAGGCCAAGGGTCAACCCGTCGCGGATCTGTTCGCCCAAATACCCGGCAGGGCCCGAGAGTGTGGTGATCACACCAATTTTGGTGGCCTCGGCCAGGGCCGGAGCCGCCAGTGCCGCCAGAACGCTGGCCGTTGTCATCAGTTTCTTCATAGCAATCTCCTTGTTGTGGATGGATTTTTGTTCTTGGTTTTGATCAGTCTGGCAGTCTCAGAAATTATTTCAAACCTAACTCATCTACAGCTTCACCCACCCCGCCGGAGCTGTTTTTCCGGGGTGAATCTCGCCGCATTTGGGGCAGGTGCGCGACTTTTCATCGGCGTAGAACGCCGCATAGATCGGCGGCAGATCATCCACGATGGATTCAAGATCGACCTCGGCGCGGAACACGCGGGCGCTGCAGTTGAAGCAATACCATTCGATGGCATCCAAGGCGCCTTCGGGCCGCGCAGGTTCAATGACAAGCCCGATCGACCCTTCTTGCGGCCGCTGGGGTGAATGGCGGATGTGCGCGGGCAACAGAAATATATCGCCCTCTCGGATCGGCACGTCATAGAAATCGCCGGTCATGGTATCGTGCAGTTTCAACAGCATATCGC
Source organism: Cypionkella sp. (assembly GCA_044231405.1). Classification (GTDB taxonomy): domain Bacteria; phylum Pseudomonadota; class Alphaproteobacteria; order Rhodobacterales; family Rhodobacteraceae; genus Cypionkella. The sequence continues at coordinate 1,281 of JBIHZO010000429.1, forward strand.
CCTTGAGTTGGTAAAAGAATTCTTCCACCGGGTCGTCGTGATAGTCGGTGCGGGCATTGGGTCCACCCACCACAGTGACCATCAGACCGGCGTCCTTGAACACCAGTTGATTGCCCACCGGGGGTTTCAACAGGTGCTTGTGCGCGTCGATCCATTTCTGGAAATTGAAGGCGGCAAGGCGGGTCATGGAATCCTCCGCGGGTCAGGCCAGTTTCAGGCCACAGGTTTCAAATGCAAGTCTTGTTTGGGTTTTCTCGGCATCCGTCAGTTCCAGACAGGGCGGGCGCACGCGGCCCCCGGTCTGGCCCAGAAGTTCTTGCCAGTATTTTTGATGGGCATGGGGCTTTTCCGGTGGCCGTGTGGATTTCAGCGCATGGCGCACGGGTTCCAGACTGTCGCGAATCACCCGCGCTTCCTCTGCCCTGCCTGCGAAGGCGGCGTCGGTATAGGCGCGCATGCGTTTGTCATGGGCGGTCTGGATCAGGTAGGGCGGCGAGGAACACAGATAGAGCCGCCAGTTCAACTCCAGAATGTTGTCCAGCCATTCCTCTTCGGACGCGGTCGATACGATCATCCGGTCCGACGCCAGTTTTGACAATTCCACATACATCGGGCGCGGCGTCGAATACTTGATTGCCACCACCGTCTCGATATCGGCCAGCCGATTGCACAACTGCGGGCTCATCAAATAGCCAGAGTCGGGGTGCGACCACAGCGCAATCCCGATATCAACCTTGCTGGCAATCGTTTCATAATAGCGGATCAGGGTTTCATCCTGCGCCTTGCAGAAATGCAGGATCGGCGCATGAACCACGATGTAATCCGCCCCGCAGGATTGCGCGTGGCGTGCCAGATCTATCACCACATCCATGTTCTGATCCGAACAAGACATGATGGTTTGCGCCCGTCCATGCGCCGCCTTCACCGCCAGATCAAAAGCGCGTTTGCGTTCGTCCAGGGACATCGCGAAGAATTCGCCCTGCTTGCCCGCAATGAAAAAACCGTCGATCCCCAGATCTTCGATCCAGTGGTTCATGTTGGCCGCAAAGCCCTCTTCATCCATCGACAGATCATCGCGAAACGGCATCAGCCCGGCGGCCCAGATGCCCTTCATTTGGGCGAACGCGTGGGATTTGGCATCTTTACGGGAATATTTCACGGGTTGGCTCCTGAAACGGTAGGGTCAAAGTCCAACTCCATCTTGTGCGAGATGGTCTTGGTCACGGTATAATGATGCAGCCCCTCGGCCCCACCTTCGCGACCGTGGCCCGAGAATTTCACGCCGCCGAACGGCACTTCGGCCACCGATGCCTCCAGCGTGTTGATCGACAGGTTCCCCGCCTCGATCCCATCGGTCATCCGGTCCACATTGGCCGCCGAATGGGTGAAACCATAGGCGGCAAGACCGTAAGGCAGGGCATTGGCGCGGGTGATGGCGTCGTCAAGGTCACGCACGCGGTTGATGATGGCAATCGGGCCAAAGGGTTCCTCGCGCATCACGCGGGCAGCGTCCGGCACATCGGCCAGCACGGTGACGGGGAAGAAATAGCCCGGACCATTGGGCCGCGCGCCGCCGCACAGCACCCGCGCTCCCTTGGCGCGGGCATCTTCAACCAGCGCATCCAATGCTGCAATCCGGCGATGGTTGGCTACCGGCCCCATCTCGATTGCGGGGTCCAGTCCGTTGCCCATCCGTACCTGCGCCGCCCGTTCGGCGAAAGACTTGGCAAAGGCGTCGTAGCTTTTCTCCATCACGAAAAACCGGGTGGGCGATGTGCAAACCTGCCCCGAATTGCGCGCCTTGCGGGTGGCCGAGATACGGCCAGCGGCCACCGCATCGACATCGTCACACACGATCACCGGGGCATGGCCGCCCAACTCCATGAGCACAGGCGTCATCGCGCGCGCCGCCATTTCGGTCAGCTGAATGCCGACCGAGGTCGAACCGGTGAAGGCCACCACACGCACCCGATCCTGCGGGATCAGATAGCTGGAAATCTGCGCCGGGTGACCGAACACAAGGTTCAGAACCCCCGCAGGCAAGCCCGCA
>JBIHZO010000169.1:0-7235 GCA_044231405.1 Cypionkella sp.
GATCGTTTTGCCTGATGAGGTGATCCACGGCGCCGTCCGCATAACCGATGGCCACATCACCGCGATTGACCACGGCGCAGCGGTGCCGCAGGGCGCGATGGATTGTGGGGGCGATCTGCTGCTGCCCGGCCTGATCGAATTGCACACCGACAACCTTGAGCGCCACATCGAGCCGCGCCCCCGCGTCAACTGGCCCCATGCCAGCGCCATCATTGCCCATGACGCCGAACTGGCCAGCGTTGGCATCACGACGGTGTTTGACGCGCTGCGGGTGGGATCGGTGGTGTCCAACAAGAAGGCCAATTACGGCGAATACGCCCGCCACCTTGCCGATGAGATTTTGGACCTGCGCGCCAAGAAGGCCCTGCGCATCAGTCATTTCCTGCATTTGCGGGCCGAGGTGTGTTCGGAAACCCTGATCGCCGAGTTGGCCAAGTTTGGCCCCGAGGACCGCATCGGCATCGTGTCGCTGATGGATCACACCCCCGGACAGCGCCAGTTTCGCGACCTGACCCAATTGCGCGCCTATGTCTGCGGCAAGCACGGGTTGTCGGACCTTGAATTCGAATCCCATGTGGCCGATCAGGTGGAACTGTCCTCGCGGTTGGGGGCGGCACATGAGGCGGCGGCAGTGGCCGAAGCGCGGCGTTTTGGTGCGGTGCTGGCCAGCCATGATGACACCACCGCCGAACAGGTGGCCATATCCGCCCAACACGGCGCACATTTCGCCGAATTTCCCACCACCGTCGAGGCCGCGCGCGCCTGCCATGCCCATGGCATCAAGGTGATGATGGGCGCGCCGAACCTGATCCGGGGTGGGTCGCATTCGGGCAATGTCGCGGCGCATGCCTTGGCCGAGGCTGATGTGCTGGACATCGTGTCGTCCGATTATGTGCCCTCGGCGCTGCTGTCGGCGGCGCTCATGCTGGGCGACCTGTGGGGGGATGTGGCGCGCGGGGTGCGCACGGTGACAGCGGCACCTGCGCTTGCGGCCGGTCTGACCGACCGCGGCCAGATTGCCATTGGCGCGCGCGGTGATGTCATTCGCGTGGCGCGGGTTGCGGGTGCCGCGGCACTGCGCGGGACGTGGGTGCAGGGCAACCGGGTCGGCTGAGGACAAGTCCCTTGCGCAAGCGACCTTGGGCCTGACTTCCGCCTGGCTTTGACAGGCACCGTCAGGCCCCGGCGCTTGTGCTTTTCTGTTTTGTGTGGATGCCGGAACGCGCAATAGTTCGCGAGTCTTGCAGCCCACCAATCCGGGGGCGGTGCAAACTCTGCAACAGGGCCCAAGCCTATCCAGCCAGCTGCAGGATGTCCTTGCCATCAAAATAGGCCGAAAGACTTTGACCGATCACGGGCGGGTTCAGCTTTGGATTGTTGAAGATGTCAAACATGATGGTTTCACCTGCGACATGCATCCGGATGCGAACGACCGACCCCATGAAGTTGACGTGGGTAACGGTGCCATGAAAGGCCAGGTCGCGGCCTTCGCTTGGGTCCAACGACAGCGCCTCGGGCCGCAGCGCCACTGAGATCGTGTTGTCCGCTCCAACGCCCTCCAGCGCCGCCGCCAGGGCGATGGTCGTGCCGCCCAGGGTCATCTGCCGTGCATCTGCACCTGAAACCCTCGCTTTCAACAGGTTCAGGGTTCCGACAAATTCCGCCACAAAGCGGGTCTTGGGCCGGTTGTATATCTCGGCAGGGGTTCCGATCTGATCGGCCCGCCCGCCATTCATCACCACGATACGGTCAGAGATCGACATCGCCTCTTCCTGATCATGGGTGACGAAAACGGTGGTGATCCCCAATTGGCGCTGAATTTCGCGGATTTCTTCACGCAAGCTAACGCGGATTTTGGCGTCAAGCGCAGACAAAGGTTCATCCAGCAGCAGGACCTGCGGTTTTGGGGCCAGCGCCCGCGCCAGCGCCACACGTTGCTGTTGGCCGCCTGACATCTCATAGGGATAGCGCAGGGCCAGATGGTCCAGCCCGATCAGTTTCAGCATTTCTTCGACGCGGGCCGTGGTATCGGCTTTGCTCATGCCGGCGATTTTCAGGCCAAAGGCGATGTTGCCGAACACGTTCAGGTTGGGAAACAGCGCATAGGCCTGAAACACCATGCCAATGCGTCGCTTGTTTGGCGCAAGGCCGGTCACATCCTGGCCGTCGATGTGGATCTTGCCCGAGGTGGGTGTTTCAAACCCGGCAATCATGCGCAAGACGGTGGTCTTGCCGCAGCCCGATGGCCCTAGGAACGAGACAAACTCGCCCTTTTTCACGGCCAGGTCAAAACCTTTGACGACCGTGTTGGTGCCGAAGGATTTGGTGGCGTTTGTGATCGACAGAAAGGTCATGGTCAGGACTTTCGCTTGGTCAGATTGGGCAGCCAGCGCTGTCCGGGCTTCTTGTTGGCAAAGGCCTGCATCAGCACCATGCAGCCCCAGGTGAAGGCGAACGACATGATGGCAAGCGCAGCCGGTTCATAAGCGCGGTCCTGGCCCAGTTGGACCAGATAGGGGCCGAAGGCAGGGCGGTTCAGCAGACTGGGCAAGACGAATTCGCCAAGCGAGATCGAGAAGGTCAGGAACGAGCCCGAAATGATCGCGGCCCGCACGTTGGGGAAGATCACCGTCGCAATGGTGCGCAGCCGCGATGCGCCCAGACTTTCGGCGGCCTCGGTCAGGGTGGCGATGTCGATGGCCGCCATGCCGTTGTCGACGGCACGGAACATATAGGGCATGGACATGACGACATAGCCGAACACCAAAAGCAGGTTGGTTCCGTGGTCGCTGTTGGTCAGCGGCAGGTAAGAGTTCGACCCAAACAGCCGGATGTAGCCAAACACCAGCACGACACCCGGAATGATCAGCGGCAACAGGCTGATGAATTCCACCAGCGGCCGCAGTTTTGGCAGTTTCAGCCGCACCCAATAGGCCGTGGGCACGATGATCATCGCACCCATCACGATGGCCGCCAGCGAGGCGAGCGTGGAATATCCCAGCGTGGCCAGGAACTCCTTGCTTTGAAACACCGATTGGTAGGAGGCAAAGCTGAGCGTGCCGCGGGTCATTTTCAACGAGAAATAGAAGGTGGCGAACAGCGGTATCAGAAAGTAACTGGCAGCCACGAAGGCGGTGATCGCGGGCAGGATCGGGAAGGACCGCTTCATTTTTGCCACCTCTCGGCACGGCGGCGCAGCAGCAGATACAAGATGTTCGTCAATGCCATGATGCCGATCATGCCGACGGCCAGCGCGTAGCCAAGGTTTGGATTGTACAGCACGTTGCCGCGGATCTGCTGGAACAACACGATCGGCACAACATCAAAGCCCGAGCCCATCAGGGCATAAACCGTGGCCAAGGTGCCGAAAGCGTTGGCGAACAGCAGCAGAAAGCAGCCAAGGATCGAAGGCGTCAGGACCGGCAAGCCCACCATCGTCCAGTATTGCCGCCGGGTCGCGCCCAAAATCTCTGCCGCCTCGCGCCACTCGGATTTCAGGCCGTCGAGTGCCGGGGTGATGATCAGGAACATCAGCGGCAGTTGGAAATACAGGTAAACCAGCGCCAATCCGGTGAAAGAGAACAGGTTGAAGCCAGCGGCGTAAAGGTTCAATCCGAACAGGTCGCGCAGAAGCACAGTGACCAACCCCAGTCGCCCCAGCGTCGCGATGAAGGCAAAAGCCAGCGGCACCCCGGCAAAATTCGAGGCCACCCCGGAAAAGGTCATGAAGGCGTTGCGCACCCACTTTGGCAACCCGCCAAGGATGACGGCATGGCCGAGCACCAGCCCTGCCACCGCTCCCATCAACGCCGACAGCAGGCTCAGCCGGATCGACAGGGAAAAACTGGCCACGATATTGGGGCCGCCAAGCGCGACGATATTGTCGAAGGTGAAGGCACCCTCGGCATTTTGAAACGCGCCCAGAATCAGATACAGCATCGGGCCGATCAGGAACAGCAGGGCAAAGATCAGAAAAGGCACAATTCCCAGCCAATCCCACCCGATCGCGGCAAAGCGTCGGCCCAAGGGAGGTGGCGTTCCCGCCTCGGCTTGCGCCTCGGCCCGGATGGCGGAAAGTGTCATTGTCATGTTTCGGCTTTCGTTTCTGGACCCGTAAAAACAAGGATGCCGGCAATCTGCCGGCATCCCGTTCCAGTTTCGCAGATGTGCTTACTGCACGCCCATCTCGGTCGCCCAGGTTTCGGCAACCACGGCCTTGGCGGCGGATTGCTCGTCAAGCGTTGGGAAGACCGACTTGGCATAAGCTTCGGCAGGCGGCAGTTTTGCCATCAGATCGGCCGGGATCACGCCACGGGCAACCATGTCATCAAACCGGATCGGGTGGCAGTAGCCCGACAGCCAGCCCAGTTGACCTTCGTCGGAGTAGATATACTCCATCCAAAGCTTGGCGGCATTCGGGTGCGGTGCATAGGCCGAGATCGCCTGCACATAGACACCGGCGATCACGCCGTCAGACGGGATCACGACCTCCATCGGCGGATTGCCGGCCAGTTTGTCGCGCATGGCCAGAATGTTGTAATCCCAGTCCATCATGATCGGCGTGGTGCCTTGGGCGAAGTTCTGGGCCGAACCGCCGACTTCAACAAAGTTGCCAGCTTCTTTCAGCGACTTCAGATAAGCGATGCCCGCAGTTGCGGTTTCAGCGCCGCCTTTGCCGCCCATCGCGGTGCCTGCAGCATAAAGCGACATCATCGACGAGTTGCCGGTGCGCGGATCACCCGGGATGGCGACCATGGCGGCATATTTGGGATCTTTCAGGTCGGCAAAGCTGGCGGGCGATGCGTCGATGACCACGTCCTTGTTCACGGCAATCGCCAGAACGCCGTAATAATCGCCGTACCAGAAACCGTCGGCGTCCTTGGCAGAGTCGGGGATCGAGGCCCAGGTCGAAACTTTGTACGGCTGGATCAGGCCTTCGGTCTTGGCAGCAGGGCCGAAAGACAGACCGACGTCGATCACGTCAGGGGCCTGCGGGCCGGTGTTGTCTTTGTTCGCCTTGATGGCTTCGATCTCGTCGCCCGAACCGGCGTTCGGGTTCAACTCGTTTACGGCAATGCCATACTTTGCCTTGAAGCCTTCGATGACCGCGCCATAGTTGCACCAGTCATGCGGCAGAGCGATGGTGGTCAGGGTACCTTCGGCTTTGGCGGCGGCCACGAGGGCGTCCATCTCTGCGGTTTGAGCCTGTGCGATGCCCGTCCAGGCCACGGCAACGGCCGTTGTCATGCACAGCGTTTTCAAAGTCATGTTCGTCATCAGATTTCCCTGCGAGTTGCTCCGGGGACTGCCCCGGTCTCTGCGCCCTCTTAGGCCAGGGTTGTTGTGGTTTTATGACAGCCTTTGATTCGACAACGAAATTTTGGAAAAAATCGGTTTGAACAACAGCATAGCGATGTGACCAGCAGGCGGCTTCGGCGGCGTTTTCTGCGCCAACGACAAGATCTTCGGCCCCGTCATCCCCATTGCCGAGTGAGGTGGAGGCAACACCGACAGGGGGGGCAAAAGGAGAAATGGTGCTGATCGACACATCGGTTTTGCCGTTTGGTCTCTGTTTTGGTTCGCTTTATCATAATGTCAGGCCAAAGCGTTTGCGGCCCGCAGTATTGGAGCCATGAACGACGACTTCAGTTCGGCTTGACCGTCTGAGCGATGGTGACAGGCCGACGGCACAAGCAACCCAAGGCTGTTCAGTCGGGTTGCGCGACAAACCGAACTTCGAGACTGTTTCGTTTCGGATTGAGCGCGATCGGGTTGCCACCGCATGCAACTGCGAGAGCGAGCCTTGAAGCGGCTTTGGCGGAAAGGGCACAATGCGCGCCGCAAAGCGCCATTCAGCCTTCATCAGATCTCGGTGGCGCCACCAAGGCCATTTTGGTGCGACGGCACGGCTTGCTTGGACGGTGTGATCAAAATCTGACCGCATAACTGGCCGAAACACGGCCAACCCTTGTGTCCGACAGGGCGTTCCCAACGGAAATCTCGAACGAAAACGCCCCCTGTCCCAGTGAACCGGTCAGACCCAAAGCACCCGACGCCGATCCGAAAAGCTGCTTACCCGCTGTGGCAGAACTTTGGCCAGCACGACCGGCCGAGATTTCCACATAGGGCCTGAGATCGGTCTTGCCGATCCCGGCGTTTGCCGAAGCTTTGACACTGGCCTCGGCCGACCAGAATTACCTGCGATCGGCCTCAAGGCTTGCCGAACCCTCAGCGCGCGCCGGGACGGTTTCGTCATAGCCACTGATCCTGAAGCCGGGCGCCAAGGTAACCGCACCCGTTTCCCACGAACCGGACAGGCCAACCGAACCCATCATTCGGGCGCTGTGGAAGGCCGAACCAGAGACATCATACTTGGGCCTGGCCGCGCCCAGATGCGCGTCGAGGACAAAACGCTCCGCAAGCTTGGCCCCCAAGTAAACACCAACCGCTGGGGCCTTGGCCACGCTGTCTTGGCCGTTTTCCCGCAGCTTTGACCAGTCATAGGCCAAATAGAAACCTGCGACAGCAGTGCTGCTGAGACTGGTATCCGCGCCCAAAGTCAGATTGCCACCGGTGCCGTCGTCCTGTCCAGAGAACTGCAGGGCAAAGGAACTTGCCCAGACATTCCAATCCTGCTCAGCGCCTGAACTGGGAACCGACACTGGGCTGCTGGCGGGCGTCGCGCCAAGTTGCGTCAGCACTCTTGCTCCGACTGCGTCCGTAACTGAGATCAACTGTGCAACAGCGTTTGCGTCTGTGACACCGCTGGCGTTTGCCTTCAAACGCAAAACCAAATGAAGGGTGGACTCCTTCTGAATGTTGTAGTCGGATTTCGTCCTGCCATCTTCCAACTGTTGACCGGCAAAGATCAGGCGCTGCTGGACGGGCGGAATGCCTTCCTTATCCTGAATTTTGGCTTTGACGTTCTCAATGGTGTCTGACGGCTCAACATCCAAGGTTATGGTCTTGCCCGTCAGTGTCTTGACAAAGATCTGCATGGCGGATGCCGGAGCGGTGGAAATCAGCGTCACAAGTGCGCTGGCAAATACTGAGCGATACATCTGACCGGACCCTTTGAGTTTCGGCTGATCATGTCTTCCCAGCAGGTTCAAAACTCAAGTTATCTAAAGAGGGAAGGGGGATTTGAATGGAGTCCTCAAAGGCTTTGCCCAAAGCGCTGCGATCAACCCGATGCCTTCAGACGTGAACTTGGGGCGCAATTGGCCCTTTGGACT
>JBIHZO010000170.1:0-7225 GCA_044231405.1 Cypionkella sp.
CTTTCAGCCCATCACGCGGCAGCACCATGATGCAGCCCGACATGCCCGACACCACATGCCAAGGGATCATCGGGCCGCCCGGTGCGCAATGATAGACAAACACCCCGGGGCGTGTGGCTTTGAACCGCAGCACGGCCTTTTCGCCGGGGTTCACCAGCGTCAGCGACCCACCCCCAAGCGCGCCGGTGGCGGCATGGAAGTCGATGTTGTGCTGCATCGAATTTTCGGGTGGGTTGAACAGGGTCAACTCGACATAATCGCCCTCATGCACCACCATCAACGGGCCGGGAACCGAGCCATTGAACGTCATAGCCTGAAGCCAGGCATCCTCGTCCACCTGCAGTTCCTTCTCGATGATCTTCATTTCGAATTCGATGATCTGCGGGCCAACCGTCGCCACCTGTTCATGCTCGTGCACGAAGGGCGGGGCGAGCAGCTTTATCTTGCGGCGTGTCATAGCCGACAGATCGACTGGGGCCGCGCCTGCGGTGTTCATCACCTCTTCCGCGGCCACGGGAGTTTTCAAGACATAGGGCGAGGCCGCAACCAGTGCGGCCCCCATAAGTGCAGCGCGTCTGGTCAGCATCTGGTTTTCCTTTCGGGAACAGGGTGTTTCCTGAAAGCTAGGCGCAAGCCGGAACGGCTTCGTTGTGCCGCAACAACGTTTGAGCCGATACATGGGTGCCAAAAGCGGATGCGCAAACTCGGCCAGAATCCGCGACAGGTTTAGCGTCGCCGGCGCGGGGTCACACTGCTGCGCTTTGGCTTTGCCACCTGCCATTGGCAGGCGCGATTGAAAGGAAGTCAGCGAGAATTGCGTTGAACATCTGCGGCTTTTCCAGATGAACGATATGTGCGGCACCAGGAACAACCGCAAGGTCTGCTCCGGCAATGCCGCGCCACAGGGCTTCGGGCTGCGACCAGCCATAAGACCTGTCCTGACTGCCCCAAAGCACGAGGGCGGGGCAATTGATGGATGCCAGCGCCGCCTGGCCGTTCCAGGTTTCCCAGGCATCAAGGCTTGCCAGCGCCGCTTGAAGGCTGGCCTGATGACCTAGAACTTCACACAGGCCGAAAGCGGCGGCGGCTTCGCGGTGCAGGAACCAGGATGCGGCGATGCGGCTTGCGGTCTTGGCAAGCCCATCTTGCAGCAGGCGCGCCCGGGATTGGGCGATGGTTTCGAACCGACCCGGCAACACACCCATCGGACCGGTGCCGTAGAGAACGAGTTTTCGCACCCGGTGGTGGGCCAGACGGACCATCTCCTGCACGATCATCCCGCCCATGGAATGCCCCAGAAGCTCGAAATCATCGACGCCAAGGCGGTCCAGCAAAGCAAGCACGCCTTGCGCATGCGCTTCAATGCTGGTGGGGCTTTCAAGGTGGGCGCTGTCCCCAAATCCTGCCAAATCGGGGCAGATGACATCCCGGTGCCCGCTAAAATAAGTCATCTGTTCTGCCCAAATGCTGCTGCCGCCAAGATACCCATGTACCAGCACCAATGCCCGGCCAGAGCCCGCGCGTTTGAACGACAACTCCACCATTTCCACTATTCCCTTTCTGAACCTCACCGGATCGTGCCTGCCAACAAGCCAAAGTCGCGCCTGCGGATCTTCTTGCCGCAAGCAGATATAAGCAAAACAATAACTTGACTGTGGGGCCACGCCTTCACTGCGATCAGGCTCTTGCCCTTCATGTCTTGCGCAAACGGCCTTTCCAGCCAAGGTTACACCCCAACGCCACGATTGCGCCCAACAGCAAAAGGCGCGCGGTAGCATTGCCGAAATTCGGCCCGCCATCGGGCAGGGCAAGCATATGGCGTGGCAGCATCAGCGCGACAAGGCCTGTGACAAACCAAGGCAGCCCCGCCGTGCAACCCGCATCTTCACGCGCAGGTCTGTCATCGGTTCAAGTCAGATCGAAGGTGTCGTTCGGAAAATACTTGGCCAGCCGGATATCGGCCGATCTTGCATGGCCCTCCATGCCTTCAAGCCGTGAAATCCTGGCCGTTGCTTCGGCCAATGGTCGTGAACCTTCGCGGGTTGCCCGCTGCCATGTGACCGTTTTCATGAACTTATGCACCGACAAGCCGCCCGTGTAGCGCGCCGCCCCCGAGGTGGGCAGCACATGGTTTGGACCAGATGTCTTGTCACCAAAGGCAACCGTGGTTTCCTCGCCCAAAAAGAGCGAGCCATAGGACTGCAGTCGCTGCAGCCACCAGTCAAGGTTTTCGGCCTGAATGTGCAGATGCTCGGGCGCGAATTGATCGGCGACGGCCGCCATTTCCTCGGTTGAGTCGCAGAGGATGACTTCGGCGAAATCGGCCCAAGCCGCCTCGGCGCTGCGGCGGTTCACCTCGGGCAGCGACGCGATCAGTTTTGGCACATTGGCCATCACCCGTTCGGCAAGGTCGCGGTCCGACGTGACCAACCAGACCGGCGAATTGTAGCCATGCTCGGCTTGCCCCACCAAATCGGCTGCAATCATATCGGCATCAGCCTTGCCATCGGCCACAACCATGCTGTCGGTCGGGCCGGCGAACATGTCGATGCCAACCTGACCAAAAAGGATGCGTTTGGCCTCTGCCACATATTGATTGCCCGGACCGACCAGAATGTCGGCTTTTGGCAAACCAAACAGGCCGTTTGCCATTGCGGCCACGCCCTGAACGCCGCCCATCGCCAGGATCACATCGGCGCCGCACAGGTCCATTGCGTAAAGAATGGCGGGCGGTATGCCGATCCCCGGACGGGGCGGCGAGCAGGCTGCAATATGGGGCACCCCAGCCACTTTTGCGGTGGTAATCGTCATGATGGCGCTGGCGACATGGCTGTAGCGGCCACCCGGAACGTAGCAGCCCGCCGCCGACACAGGGATCTGCTTTTGCCCGGCCATCAAGCCCGGCAAAATCTCGATGGTGCAATCGGTGACCGTTGCGCGCTGCGCCTCGGCAAAGCGGCGCACATTGTTATGGGCAAACCGGATGTCGGACTTCAGCTTTTCTGGAACCAAAGCCGCTGCTGCAACGCGATCTGCTGGCGACACGATGATGTCGCCCGTCCATTTGTCAAGATCATGGGCAAACTGGCGGGCCACGGCTTCGCCGCCGGCAGCGATCTCGGTCAGCATTTTTGCGACAGTTTCGCGCACACCTTGCTGATCCGTTTCGGCAGTGCGAACGGCTTTTTTCAAGTAAATCATTGTGTCATATCCCTGACTACATTCTGCCCTTCCAGGGCACGACGCGGCGTTCGACAAATCGCATCAGCAAATCAAACGCGAAGGCGATGATGGCGATCACGAAGATGCCCATGATCACGACCGGCGTTTGCAGGAACTGGCTGGCAGACAGCACCATGTAGCCAAGCCCCTTGGTAGAGGCGACCATTTCGGCAGCGACCAAGGTGGTCCAGCCAAAGCCGATGCCGATCCGCATGGCGGTCAGAATTTCCGGCATGGCGGAGGGCATGATGACATAACGCATCACTTGCCAGCGCGTGGCCCCAAAGGAATAAGCGGCGTGAATCTGCTCAATTGCCGCCGATTTGACGCCAGAGCGCGCGCCCAAAACCACTGGCGCAAAGACCGACAAGAAAATCAGCAGGATTTTTGACGTTTCGCCGATGCCAAACCAGATGATCATCAGCGGCAGGTAAGCCAGGGGCGGGATTGGGCGGTAAAACTCAATCGGCGGATCAAAGATGCCGCGCATGACGGGGCTCATTCCCATGGCAAGCCCAAGCGGCAAGCCAATCACGCAGGCCAGCAGGAACGCGCCGAACACCCGAACGGTCGAGGTCCAGACATGGGCCAGAAACGGTGTGCCCGTGAAACCGTCGTTCCAGATCGCAATGAATTTTGTGACGATGGCCATCGGCGGGGGCACAAACAGGGGTTTGACCCAGCCCATGAAGGTGACAAGCCACCAGACGAAGAAAAAGAATCCAATCGAGCCTACGGACAGCCAGAACGTGTTGCCCTGACCCGGAACGCCATAGATTTCGCCCGGTTTGGTCGGGCGACCCCGGGCCAATCTGGAAAACAGTGTTTCGCGTTTGACCGTGGATGGCACATGTTGCTCGGTCACGCTGCGGCCTCCTCGTCTGCGAAGATGATCGCCAGCACTTCTTCGCGCAGTTGGATGAATTCAGGGGATGCCTTGACCTGACGGGCCGGCACGCCACCAAGAAACTGACGAGAGAAAGGCAGATCGAACACATGGGTGATCCGACCGGGGCGCGGTGACATCACCACAAGTTTGGTGCCCATGAACAAGGCCTCCTCAACGCTGTGGGTGATGAAGAACACCGATTTCTGCGTGTCATTCCAGACGTTCAGGATCAACTCCTGCGCCTTTTCGCGCGTCAGCGCGTCGAGGGCACCCAAGGGTTCATCCATCAGCAAAACCCGCGGATCGCAGGTCAGCGCCCGCGCGATGCCCACACGCTGTTGCATGCCGCCTGACAGTTTGTAGACCGGTGAATTCTGAAAGCCGTCAAGGCCCAGCATGCTGAGGAACTTGTTCGCAATGACAATTCGCTTGTCCTTTGCGATGCCTTGAATTTTCAGACCGAAAGCCACGTTCTCCAGAACGTTGAGCCATGGCAGCAAGGCATGTTTTTGAAACACAACAGCGCGATCGGCGCCGGGGCCGGAAACCTGTTTTCCGTCCAGAACCAACTGGCCCGAGGTGGGGGAAAGAAAACCCGCGATCAGGTTGAGCAGGGTCGATTTTCCACAACCCGAGGCACCAAGCGCAACCACGAATTCTTCGTCTTCGATGGTCAGGTTGACACGGCTCAGGGCCTCGACAGGCGGGCGGCGGTCGGCGGCTGGATAGACGACAGATACCTCATTTATTCTCAATCCCACTTGGCGTGCTCCTGCCTGCAGTGAAGGGCCTGCCCGAACTTGGAGGCTCGGACAGGCCTTGTTTGGATCACTTCATCGCGGCTTCGGCATAGCCCGTGGTGACGAAGCCCGAATAATCATCCAGCGAGGTGTCGATCCGACCTGCCGCTTTCAGGAAATCCGCTGTGCCTTTCATTGTGGCCGCCGCGCCGCCTAGCCAGGTTTCGGTGATCTGGGTGGCCAACGGCAGGAAGGTGAAACCAACAAGGATTTCAGGTACTTGCGCCGGGTCTGCGCCAGTCGCGGCCGCGATGGCCTTGACTTCGGCACTGTCGACGGTCCAAGCGGTCGGGTCGGCCAGATAGGCGGCATTGACCCGATCAACCTCTTTCAGGAAGGCTGCCACCTGGACGGCATTTGCTTCGCCGAAAGCTTTGCCAACCACCCATCCGTCGAAGGTTGGAAAGCCCCATTCTGCGGTCTTGTCAGCCCCGATGATCAACTTTCCGGTCTTCAGGATTTCCGACTGCACGGGCTGCCAGATCCAGGTTGCGTCAATCGCGCCTTGATCCCAACCGGCGGCAATTTCGTCGGGCTTCATGCTCATGATGGTCACGTCGGCTTCGGCGATGCCCTCGTGCTGCAGCGCGCCCATCAGCGAGAAATGCGCCGTCGAGCCGACCGGCACGCCGATCCGTTTGCCCTTCAGGTCGGCAACCGTTGCGATCCCCGAGTCGTTGTGGGCAATCAGGGACTCTGCCGAACCGATAACGTCCGAATAGGCGATCAGTTGCAGTTCAACGCCTTGGCTTGCCGCGATCGACAGGGGCGAAGAACCAAGCTCTGCCAGCACCACGTCGCCCGAAGCCATGGCCGCGATAACGTCGGTGCCCGAGGCAAATTTGCGCCATTCGACTTCCCAGCCGGTCGCCTTTTCAACGGCATCCGAGCTGGCCAGCAATTGCATCGGCGTGGGGTTGCCGAAATGGCCGATGATGATCTTCTCGGCCGAAGCCGTTCCCGCGAGCAGGGTCGAGGCGACAAGCCCGATCGCGATGCCTTTCAGAGTGTATTTCATCTTCTTGCTTTGCTCCATGTTGCAGTCTTGTTTTTCCGGCCATTGGTTTGCCGTCTTTTCCGTCATCGCGCAGTGTCCAGCGCGAAGGCTTTGATGGCATCGACCAGCACGTCAAGCGTGTCGAATGCCCGAACCTGTGGTGCGACCGAGTCTGCGATCAGCGAAAACTCGGTGCATGCGACCAGTTGAACCGACGCGCCGCGTTCTGCCAAGTCCTTTGAGGCGGCCAACAGGATCTGGCGGGAGGCTTGTCGTGCACCCTCGGCCTTGATCTGGCGAATGGCAACCAGCATTGCGGCTTCATCATTTGGATAAAGGCCTGTCAGGCCGTGCTTTGCGAGTGCGGCATCGTAAAGACCAACCTTGCGTACCGCCGGTGAGGCCAGCACACCAACCTGACCGCAACGCGCGACAAGACTGGCTGCATGGGCGGCCGACAAGGCGACCATATCCAGCAAGGGCACCGTGACCGCCGCGCGGATCGTGGCGGCATAGTGGTGGGCGGTGTTGCAGGGCATCGCCAACGCCTCTGCGCCACCTGCCGCCAAACGCCGTGCCATATCGGCCAAAATCGGACCGGGGTCCTCGCCTGTGCCTTCGATCAAATGCCGAATGCGCGAGGGAACCTGCGGGTTTTGATCGACGATCAGGGGAATATGGTCGGCATCATCGCGCGCATCGACGGCAGCGAGAAGCTTTTGCATGATCAGAATCGTGGCCTCTGGCCCCATCCCGCCCAATATGCCGACGCGGCGCATCATGACGGCACCGGTTCATCCGAAACGGTCACTTTGACCCCGCCGCGTAAGATCGGCGCTTGTTGAGCAATGGCTTTTTCAAAGCACGGGCGGGCCATCGGTTCAGGTCACCACCAGCGCTTTGTTGCCTTCGGCAAAGGCGGCGTCATAACCAAACAGGGCCGCCGAGCCACCGGTGTGCAGGAAGACCACCCGCTCACCCTTCTTGAACTTGCCTGTGCGGCAATAGTCGATCAGACCGGCAGCCCCTTTGCCGGAATAGACCGGATCAAGCAGGATGCCTTCCAGCTGCGCGAGCATGCGGATCGCCTCCAACGTATCTTCGCGCGGCACGCCGTAACCTGCGCCAACGTAGCTGCAGTCTGCCACAACGTCCGCGCGGGTCACGACACCGGGGCAGCCCAGTTTTTCTGCGGTCTTTTGCGCCAAGGCAAACACATTCTCTTCCTGCTTCTCCTTGGGCGCGCGCACGCCGATCCCCGTCAGCGGGATGCCTGCATTCATGGCCTTCAAGCCGGTGATCAGACCCGCCTGAGTG
>JBIHZO010000171.1:0-7212 GCA_044231405.1 Cypionkella sp.
GGCCTGCGTCGATGCCGCCGACAAGATCGGAGCCTATGCCAATTGGCTGGGACTGATGAAGGGCGATCTGAGTGCTGCGATGGACAAGGGCGGCAAGACAGTGACGCGCCGACTGAACGCCGACCAGGTCTACACAGCGCCAGACGGCGGCGAATTGATTGTGAAAGGCCGCGCCCTGCTGTGGATCCGCAACGTTGGCCACCTGATGACCAATCCGGCCATTCTGGATGCCGAAGGCGCGGAAATTCCAGAAGGTTTGATGGACGCGATGATCACCACGCTGATCGCGCTGCACGATCTGCGCAAAACCGAGGGTTTGCGCAACTCGATCATGGGGTCGGTCTACATCGTCAAGCCCAAGATGCACGGGCCGGAAGAAGTGGCCTTTGCGGATGAGATTTTCGCGCGGGTCGAAGCTGTTCTGGGCCTGCCTGCCAACACCGTCAAACTGGGCATCATGGACGAAGAACGCCGCACGTCGGTGAACCTGAAGGAATGCATCCGGGCCGCCCAGCACCGTGTGGCCTTCATCAACACCGGCTTTCTGGACCGCACCGGCGACGAAATTCACACCTCGATGGAGGCCGGGCCGTTCTCGCGCAAGGATTTCATCAAGCGCAAGGCCTGGATCGGCGCCTATGAGAATTTGAACGTCGATATCGGTCTGGAATGTGGCCTGTCGGGCCGCGCGCAAATCGGCAAAGGCATGTGGGCGATGCCCGACCTGATGGCGGCGATGCTGGAACAGAAGATTGAGCACCCAAAGGCGGGCGCGAACTGTGCTTGGGTGCCCTCGCCCACTGCTGCCACCCTGCACGCGCTGCATTACCACAAGATCGACGTCATGGCGGTGCAGCGGCGACTGGCTGCAGGCGGCCGTCGGGCGCATGTCGATGCCATTCTGGACATTCCGCTGGCCACCTATCGGCGCTGGAACCCCGAACAGGTGCGCCAAGAGGTGGAAAACAACGCCCAAGGCATTCTGGGCTATGTCGTGCGCTGGATTGATCAGGGCGTGGGCTGTTCCAAGGTGCCGGACATTCACGACGTCGGCCTGATGGAAGACCGCGCCACCTGCCGGATTTCATCGCAGGCCCTGGCCAACTGGCTGCACCATGGCGTGGTGTCTGCGGCCCAAGTGAACGAGGCGATGCAGAAAATGGCCGCCGTGGTGGACCGCCAGAATGCGGGCGATCCGCTTTATCGCCCCATGGCCCCCGGCTTTGACGGCATCGCTTACAAGGCCGCATGCGAGTTGGTGTTCAAAGGCCGCGAGCAGCCATCAGGCTACACCGAACCTGTGCTGCACGCCCGCCGGTTGGAGTTGAAAGCGCGGTCGCAGTAGCCACCTATCCGATGTCCAGCGCAATCGCGTGCACGCGCGTCGTCAGGTCGCCCAAGGCTTGATGCACCGCGCGGTGGCGGGCCACCCGTGACAGCGGGGCCAGCGCCGTCGCCCGGATCAGCACGGCAAAATGGCTCTCGCCAGAGCCATCATCGCCACCATGGCCTGCGTGTTTCGCGCTTTCGTTCACGATTTCAAGCCGTTCTGGCGAAAAAGCCACCTGCAGCCGTGCTTTCATTTCGTCTGACACGCTCATTTTTCCGTCAACCCCCTTCAATCCGCCGCTCAATGCCCTAAACTCTCGCCTCCGAGTCGGAAAGGCCAGACCCAATGTCCACGCGTCCCCCGTTTGAATTCGATATCCGCGTCTCGTCGGACAAAGCCAAGCGCAAAACCACGCGCCGGGGCATGTCGGGGGCGTTTGAGACGTCGAACAAGGGCTGCGATTACCCGACCTGCAAGGAAAAAGGCGCCTACCGTGCACCGAAATCGCCAGACCATCTGGACGAATTCTTCTGGTTCTGCCGCGACCATGTGCGCGAATACAACCTGAAATGGAATTTCTTCGGCACCGCCTCGGACGAGGAATTCCAGAAACTGCTGGAAAAAGACCGGCTGTGGGAGCGCGAGACCAAGCCATTTTCAAAGAAAGACGATGGCAACGCCTGGCACCGGTTGGGCGTGGATGATCCGATGTCTTTGTTGGGCGACAACGCCACCCGCAATCCCGGCAAACCGACTTCGAACAACACCCGCAAACTGCCGGCCACAGAGCGCAAGGCGATCGAGATATTGGACGCCCGCGACACTTGGACAAAAACAGAAATTCGCAAGCAATACAAAGGCTTGGTGAAGGATCTTCACCCGGACATGAATCAGGGCGACCGCTCGGACGAAGATCGCCTGCAAGAGGTGGTTTGGGCCTGGGATCAGATCAAGGAAAGCCGCTATTTCAAGGAGTAGCACGGCCGTCGGGCCGAAGCCGGGGGTTTCACACCCCCGCACCCCCGTGGGATATTGACGGACAGATGAACGAAATTTTGGTCAATTTGTCAGAATGATGCGGCTCAGGCGGTCTGGCAGCGGCGGACGAAATCGTATTTCAGCAGCCAGATCAGCACCCGCTCGATGTTGGGTCCGCGCAAACTTGTGGCGGATTCCAACTCGGCCAGACCGACGCCCGCTTGGGCCGTCACCGCCCCCAACACCGCCGCGATGTGTTCAGGGGCAGCAAACATCCGCTTTACCCCGTGGTAATTGCGCACCGTCAGCACTTCAGCCAATGTCGCGCGCCCGGTCAGGTCAACGGCCGTGAAACGCGTGGTGGCAAAGCCCACCTGTTGGGTCGGATAGCCACCGAACAGCGCTGTCGGCGACGGTGCCACCGGCAGCCCCTCCGCAGCATAGCGGCGCGATTGGGCGGAGGACGCTGTGCGCAGCGCGTCTTGCTCGCCCCACAGATCCTGCATTTGCGGGATGATCTGCGCCCAATCATAAACCGCGCGCGCGCGCTCTGCCCCCGCCTGCCCCAGTTTGCGGCGCAGATTGGGGTTGCGGGCCAGCTCCAGAATGCGCGCGGTCAACTCAGGCATGTCAATCTCGGTCATCGCCGAAGTTGAGGCGCAATACTGCACATAACTGTCGATGCCACCTTGATAGCGCAGCGCCTCTTGCGCCAAATGCTGTGGAGGCAGACTGCGGCTGGTAATGCGGAACCCGACGTCCGGCGTCACCGTATCCTTCATGCCATCCCAGTCCGAGACCAGCAAAGGCAGGCCCGCCGCCATGCCCTCGATCGGGGCAAGGCCGAAAGTTTCCTGAATGTTGTCAATCAGAAACAGAAAAACATCTGCGCCCGACAGCACCGCCTTGCGCTCGTCGGCATTGGCCCCGTCCAGCAGCACGAAGCCCACATCAGGCATCAGCCTCAAAGCCCCTTGTTCAAAAACCTTGCGCGAGAAATCATCGCGGAATAGACCGCAAAACGCGATGTGCAGCTTTTGCCCGGGCAATTGCCGCTGCGCCGCCTGCATCGCCAGATAGATCGGCAGCGGGTCGAATTTCTCATGCGGGGTCAGGCGGGCAATGGTGGTGAAAACCACATCCCGCGGCTCTGCTCCGAGGCGTGCGCGCAAGGCCGCCCCTGCTGCCGGATCGGGGATGAAGTCGTCGCAATGAATGCCCAGCGGAATCACCGGCAGCATCGGGCGCGGTGGCGGCGTCGCGAGCAGATGACTGCGCATGTGCAGATCAATCAGGTCCATCTGATGGGTGACAGACCCAAGCACGGCCCGCGAGGTACAGATCACGGCATCCCAAGGCATCACCGGGGCCATGCGCAGATCGAAAAACCCCTGCATGACGGCGGCTGTCGACGTCGTATGCGTGATGCCGCAAATCGACCAGGCGCCGGTGCCATAGGCGGCGCGGCGCCAGCTTTCGGCGGCATAGTTTGGGCTGGGGAAGAACAGGTTCGGCACCGGCGCCATGGTGGCCGGGCGCATCAGCGGCACATGACGCAAAGGCTTGCCGGGGCGCAGCTGTTCAGCCAGCGCGCGCACCGGGGCCACATCATCGGCACCTTTGGACAGCAGCACGAATTCTTCGGCATCGGTATGGCGCAAAAAGCCTTTCAGGAAGGACTCCCCGGCCACCCGTCGACCGTTGATGCCTTTGGCCTTGGGGTCAAAGCCGTCTTGCGCATACCAAATGGCGGCGTTCTGGCCAGGCCCCCTCATCTGCGCTGCATCCACAGCCACGGCGTCGGCCCCGACCGCCATTCCCACAGGGCGATCAGGCGGTCGAGATCGGACAGGGCTTCCATCCACTCGGGCAGGCCAGATGAATCCAACGCCCGCCCGATCAGCCGCACCTCATGGGTGGCGCGAAAACGGCCTGCGATCAGGGCCGAGATACCGGGGCGCATGCAATCATGCGCCTCGACCAGAATGTCGGCTTTCAGCAGCCCGGGGGCAAGCGTTGGGTCCAGAAGCTCTGCCTCTGCCCCCTCAATATCGCAGACCACCAAGGATTTCTTGCCCTTGCAGATGTCAAAACCGGCATGGTCCATGCGGCCACCGATTTCGACCCGGTCCGCCACGCCGTTTATCTCGGCCAGACTGCGGCACAAAGCCTGCGCCTTGGGGTTTTCATCCCGCGCCATGACCCGCGCCAAAGGCAGGCGCAGGGCCAGACCGATGGCATAGTACCCCTCCGCCGAGCCCACATCGACCACCAGCTTGTAGCGTTTGGTGGCGATTTCCTCGATGACCGGAGCCAGACTGGCTTCGTAGGCGCCGATCAACCGCGCAGTGCGAGAACCTTCCGACGCACGCACCGGGTATTTCATGCCCCTGAACGGCCCGGACAGAACCTCGGTGCCCGACCGCTCTACCAGCGTGTTGGCGATCAGTTCGGACCGCCATTTCGCCAGATGCCGCAGCGCCTCGGCCAGACGCGCGGGGTCGGCGGGGGCGGCCGCAATGCGGCGCAGGGTTTCAGTGACGGCAAGGGTGAGGGGCGATGGGGCTGTGGCCAAGGGATCGGCTCCGCAACAGGGCGGCGGGGCCTGTCCCGCCGCCCCTATCGGTAGCGCCCGTCGGCGGACCTGTCCATCCCGACAGCCCTTACATCGCCACGAATTTCAGCGCGGCACCGTTCATGCAATAGCGCAATCCCGTCGGCTGCGGACCATCCTCGAACACATGGCCCAGATGCCCGCCGCACCGGCGGCAATGCACCTCTGTGCGGCTGCCGAACAGGCCCGGATCATCGCGGGTGCCGATGGCATTGCCCAGCGGCTGAAAGAACGAAGGCCAGCCCGTGCCAGAGTCGTATTTGGTGGCCGAGGCGAACAGCGGCAGATCACAGCCCGCGCAATGGAAGGTGCCGGGGCGCCCCTCTTTGTCCAACGGGCTGCTGCCCGCGCGTTCGGTGTCTTCCTGCCGCAGCACCGCAAATTGCTGCGGCGTCAGGCGCGCACGCCAATCGGCCTCGGTCAGGGTGACTTCAAAGCTTTCGGCATGCCCCGGACGCGCCACCAGAAGGGCAGCGACAGAGGATAAAAAAGTGCGACGGACCATAGCGGTTCTCCTGTGGGCTGGGGCAACTCTGGCACAGATACGCCTTGCGATGGCGGTAAGTTTCACTGCTTCACGCAGTTGCGAAGTCCTGTGATGCCTTCCCCTTGCAGCCCTGCGCGTTATGTTCCACAACTCGGGCAGGATCGCGGGCCATGGCCCGCCAGTTTGATATGGGCGACGGGCAATGGCAGAGACGATTATGAAACCGACCGAAGAAATCTCGGTCCGCGATGTGTTCGGCATCGACACCGATATGAAGGTGAAGGGCTTTGCCGAGGCCACCGACCGTGTGCCCGCGATCGATCCGACCTACAAGTTTGACCCGGACACCACCTTGGCAATTCTGGCGGGTTACGCCTACAATCGCCGCGTGATGATCCAAGGCTATCACGGCACTGGAAAATCGACCCATATCGAGCAGGTCGGCGCGCGGCTGAACTGGCCCACCGTTCGGGTCAATCTGGACTCGCATATTTCCCGCATCGACCTGATCGGCAAGGATGCGATCAAGCTGCGCGATGGCAAGCAGGTCACGGAATTTCATGAAGGCATCCTGCCTTGGGCGCTGCGCAACCCCGTCGCCATCGTGTTCGACGAATATGACGCCGGCCGCGCCGATGTGATGTTCGTGATCCAGCGCGTGCTGGAGCATGACGGCAAGCTGACCCTGCTGGACCAGAACGAGATCATCACCCCGCACCCGTCCTTCCGGCTGTTTGCGACCGCGAACACCGTGGGTCTGGGCGATACCACGGGGCTTTACCACGGCACCCAGCAGATCAACCAGGCGCAGATGGACCGCTGGTCTTTGGTCGCCACGCTGAACTACCTGTCCCACGACGCCGAAGCCGCCATCGTTCTGGCCAAGCGCCCGCATTACAACACCGAAAAGGGCCGCAAGGTGATTTCGCAGATGGTCACCGTGGCCGACCTGACCCGCACCGCCTTCATGAACGGCGATCTGTCCACCGTGATGTCGCCCCGCACCGTGCTGAACTGGGCCGAAAACGCGGAAATTTTCCGCAACGTGGGCTATGCGTTCCGGCTGTCGTTCCTGAACAAATGCGATGAATTGGAACGTCAGACCGTAGCCGAGTTCTACCAGCGGTGTTTTGCGGAAGAGTTGCCGGAATCTGCGGCATCCATGGCGATGAAGTAATGTAATGCAGGGCGGGGTTCACCCCGCCGTGCTGGACGAATGGCGGGGTAGACCCCGCCCTACCGGGACGGATCATGACCAAACCCACCGACAACCCCGCCGATCCGTTCAAGAAGGCCCTCGCCGAGGCCACAAAAACCATGGCCGACGACCCCGAGATGGTGGTCACCTATTCGGTCGATCCGGCCGGAATGACCAAAGAAGGGGTGCGCCTGCCGCAGGTTTCGCGTCGCATGACCCGCGACGAGGTGCTGCTGGCGCGCGGCACAGCCGATGCCTTTGCGTTGCGCCGCAAGTTCCACAATGAGGCGACCTCGGCCAGATACGCCCCCACCGGGCCGCTGGCCCGTGAAATCTACGATGCGATGGAGACCGCCCGGTGTGAGGCTGTGGGCGCCCGCGCCATGCCCGGCACGGCTGGCAACATCGACGCCAAGATTGCGCATGAAGCGGATCGCAAAGGCTATTCCAGCATCACAAAGCCCGAGGATGCGCCCTTGTCTGTGGCCGCAGGCTACCTTGTGCGGCATCTGGCGACGGGCCGCGACATGCCGAAGGGGGCGGCCAATGTGATGGAGCTGTGGCGCGGCTTTATCGAAGGCCAAGCCGGGGTCACTCTGGAAAAC
>JBIHZO010000172.1:0-7172 GCA_044231405.1 Cypionkella sp.
CCGCGCCTCTGCCTCATTGCTGTTCACCGGGAACGTATCATAACTGCGCCCGCCCGGATGCTTGACGTGATAGGTGCAACCGCCCAAGGCCCGGCGGTTCCAGGTGTCATAGATGTCAAAGGTCAACGGCGCGTTGACGGGCAACACCGGATGCAGCGCCAAGGGCGGTTGCCACGCCTTGTAGCGTACGCCCGCCACCGACACCCCTGCCCCTGCCGCCTGGATCGGCAGCTGCCGCTGATTGCAGGTGACGGTATAGCGCCCCGGATCGGCGCAGGTCAGTTTCGCTTGCAGCCGTTCGACGGAACTGTCGGTGTAGCGCACGGTGCCACCAATCGCACCAGTTTCGCCCAGCACATGCCACGGCTCCAACGCCTGCCGCAGTTCCAGCGTGACGCCTTCGAAACTGGCCTCGCCGCAGAAGGGAAAGCGGAATTCGGCCTGCGCCTTGAACCAGTCGGGGTTCAGATCAAAGCCGTGGTCACGCAGGTCGGCCAGCACATCCAGAAAGTCGGCCCAGACAAAATGCGGCAGCATGAAGCGGTCGGCCAAGGTGGTGCCCCAGCGCGTCAGGTTGCCCTTGGCCGGGCTGGCCCACATCCGCGCGATGATGGCGCGGATCAGCAATTGTTGCGCCAGGGACATGCGCGGGTTCGGCGGCATCTCGAACCCGCGGAATTCCACCAAACCCAAGCGGCCGGTGGGACCGTCCGGCGAGTACAGCTTATCAATGCAAATCTCGGCGCGGTGGGTGTTTCCGGTCACATCCACCAGCAGGTTGCGCAGCAGACGGTCCACCAACCATGGGGGTGGGGCCGCCCCCTGCCCCGGCGCAGGGATTTGCGCCAGCGCGATTTCCAATTCGTACAGCCCATCCATCCGCGCCTCATCAATGCGCGGGGCCTGCGACGTCGGGCCGATGAACAGGCCCGAAAACAGATAGGACAGGCTGGGATGGCGCTGCCAGTGCAGGATCAGGCTGGCCAGCAGATCAGGACGGCGCAGGAAGGGGCTGTCATTGGGGGTGATGCCACCCACCACCACATGATTGCCGCCACCGGTGCCAGTGTGCTTGCCGTCAATCATGAATTTGTCGGCACCCAGCCGCAATTGTCGCGCCTCCTCATAAACCGCCTCGGTCGTCGCCACCACTTCGCCCCAGTTGTGGGCGGGGTGGATGTTCACCTCGATCACCCCCGGATCGGGGGCCACCCGGATGACGTTGAGGCGCGGATCATTGGGCGGGCCGTAGCCTTCGATATGCACGGGCAGGCCCAGCTGCTGGGCTGACGCCTCGGCCGCCGAGATCAGTTCCAGATAATCTTCGACCTTTTCGACCGGGGGCATGAACACACACAGCCGGCCATCACGCGGTTCCACCGAAATCGCAGTGCGCACGGTGCCTGCGACATCAGAAATCACCTGCTCCCGCCGGTCTTGCGTGGCCTCCGATGCGGTAAATGCGGCGCGCAGCTGTTCGGGGGCAAAATCGGGCAACACCCCGCGATCGTCAAAAGGGTCCGACGGATGCACATGTGGATAAGCCGCTGCCTTGACATGCGGCAGCGCCCCAAGCGGCAAGCGGTAGCCGACCGGGCTGTCACCCGGAACCAGGAACAGATGTCCCCGCCGCAGCGCCCATTTTTCCGACACCCAGGTCTGGGTCGCCTTCGACTGCCAGCGCTGCACCGGCAACACAAAGCCTGACGGTTCCGTCAGCCCGCGCGCAAACACCCGCGCGATACGGTTGCGCTCTTCAGGGTCTTTCAGTTGCGAATTTTCAGGTGTCACATTCTCGGGCAGATTGCCTTCCTTGACGATCCATTCCGCCGGGTCTTCAAAGGCTGGCGTCACGTTTTCCGCAGGCAAACCAAGCGTTTCCGCAATGCCCTGCAACAAAGCCACCGCCTGCGCAGGCGTTGCCCCCTCGGCCAGTTCCGGCGCGATCAGGTCGGGGTTGTGCCAGATCGGCTTGCCATCGCGCCGCCAATACAGGCTGAAGGTCCAGCGCGGCAACGTCTCACCCGGATACCACTTGCCCTGTCCGTAATGCAAAAACCCCCCCGGCGCGAACCTGGCCTGCAAACGCCGGATTAGCGCATCGGCAAAGACACGCTTTGTCGGCCCGACGGCATCGGTGTTCCACTCCCCGGCCTCGAAATCGTCAATCGACACAAAGGTCGGCTCGCCGCCCATGGTCAAGCGCACATCGCCAGCCGCCAAGGCCGCATCCACCTTGTGCCCCAGCGCGTTCAGATCGCGCCACGCCGCATCCGAAAACGGCTTGGTGATGCGCGGATGTTCGGCCACGCGCGTTACCGTCATGTCGAAATCGAACGACACCTCGGCATAGCTGGCCATGCCCGAAATCGGTGCAGCATTCGAATAATGCGGTGTCGCCGACAGCGGAATATGGCTTTCCCCGGTCAGCAGACCGCTTGTCGGGTCCAACCCGATCCAGCCCGCACCCGGCAGATAAACCTCGCACCACGCGTGCAAATCGGTGAAATCCTGTGACGTGCCCGCCGGGCCATCAACCGCCACCAGATCGGGCTTCAACTGGATCAGATACCCTGACACAAACCGCGCCGCAAATCCCAGATGCCGCAGCGCCTGCACCAGCAGCCAGGACGTGTCACGACAGGACCCTTTGCCAATGCCAAGCGTTTCCTCGGGCGTCTGAACCCCGGGCTCCATGCGGATCACATAGCCGATCTCACCGGCCAGCTGTGCGTTCAGCCGCACCACGAAATCAATCGTGCGCAAAGGATCGCGCGGCACCCGGTTGAGCAACCCTTGCAACAACGGCCCCGGCGCATCGCATGTGCGGTAGATCACCAGATCATCGGCAATATCGGCGGGATATTCAAACGGCCATGTCTCGGCGCTGGCTTCGACAAAGAAATCGAAGGGATTGTAAACCGTCATATCCGCCGTCAGATCGACCTCGATCTTCAGCTCTGTCACCGGGCCGTCAAAGACATAGCGCGCCAGCCAGTTGCCGTAGGGATCTTGCTGATAGTTCACAAAATGGTTCGCGGGCGTCACCTTCAGAGAATGCGACACGACCCGCGTGCGGCTGTGCGGCGCCGGGCGCAGCCGGATCACCTGCGGCCCCAGCGTCACCGGGCGGTCATAGATGTAATGGGTCAGGTGGTGGATGCTGGCAAGAATGGACATTTGCGGTTCTTTCAAGGCTGGCTGTCTTTTTTTTCCACATGCCCCGGGGTTCCTAAAGCGCTTTGTGCAGTTTGGCCCGCTTTCGCCAGAACCCTGCCGGGTTTGGGGCCAAAGCGCCTATAAAACAGGCACCCCCGATGCGGCACCCCGGATCAGGCCATGAATGAAGCGCAGCTTTTCGGTCACGCGGGCCGACAAGACGAAGGGATAAAGGTCAGGTTGGCCCATGCCCCGGTTCATGCTGTTCAACGCCACGCTGACCGGCACCCAGACGTCGATCATCGCCTGCACATCCCGTGTGGCATAGGGGTCGCCCAGCCGCCGCACCGCTTGCCCGTCCAGCGCAATGCCATAAGCGTTGCAGGTTTCCAGACCATCGGTGATGTGCATCCAGTGCGCCCAGGTCTCCGCAAAATCCTCCCACGGATGGGATGAGGCATAGGCGCTGATATGCGACTGCGGCCAATCCGCCGGGGGGCCATCGGCATAATGGGTTTGCAGCGCCTGCGTGTAGTCCAGACGTTCATCCCCAAAGACATCGCGAAACGCTGTCAACGCCGGCCCCTGCACCAGCATGGCCCAGTAATAATGTCCGATCTCATGCCGCAAATGGCCAATGACGGTGCGATAGGGTTCCGCCATGGCCTGCATCTGGGCCGCTCGCAACAAATCATCGCCTTCGGCCAGATTGAGTGTGATCAGGCCGTTGTGATGGCCGGTTTCAACCCGCAGCGTGCTGCCATCGCTGTTTTGCCGGTCGGCCAGGAAATCAAACGCAAGCCCCTGTGGCGATTGCGCCCGCGTCGGATGTGGCAAGGACCAGCGCAGCAAGGCATAGATCAACTGCCGTTTGGCCAGTTCGATCCCGGCCCAACGCGTCGAGTTGCTGGCAAAACTGGGGTCCGGCACGACATGGTTGTGCTGGCAGGCGATGCAAAAGCCGCCCTGCGTCAGCCAGTTGCATCCGGCCACCGCAGAATTCTGGCACAGCACGGCCCCTGCATCCAAACCCTGCATTTGCAGCGTATTTGGATGAAAGCCAAAGGTCGCGCCACATTGGACACAGGCGAAGTTCTCAAAATGAACCTCGTTGCCGCAGGTCGGGCAGGCAAATCGCTTCATTTCAACCCTTTGGAAAACTGTGGCGCAGACAGCAAGATAGCCCGCGCAGCTTGGTTTGGACATGCCTCAGGTTAGTCCTGATACCCGTCGGCCCGCCCGGCACGCAGCGTATCGCGCGGCGAAAGCCCATAGCGGGCGCGATAGGCCCCCGAAAACCGCCCGAAATGCGCAAAGCCCCAGCGCAGGGCCACATCGGTCACGCTGGCCGAACCCGCCATCAGATCGGCATGGGCCAAGGCCAGACGGCGGTCGCGCCAAAACCCCAAAGGCGTGGTGCCGCGGTGCTGGCGAAACGCCATCTGCAAGCCGCGCGGACTGATCCCCGCCGCCGCCGCGATGGTTTCCAGCGTCAGCGGCTGATCCAGATGCGCCTCGATAAAGCCCTCGGCCAACCGCATGTGGCGCGGACGCGGCGCGGCCCGTCTGCGGCCCAGATGGGCGGCATAGTCGTGGTGATGCGCCTCCAGCAAGCCCGACAGGACGGCACTTTCCACCGCTCGCCCCATCAGACCGATGCCAATGGGGGCCTTGCCCGCATCGGCCTCGGCCACCAGATACAACACCAGATGCCGCAATGCCGCCCCCGCACCCTGGGTCAGATCCAGCGCCCCGGTAAAGGTCAAAGGCCGCTCGGCACTGCTGCCAAGCTGTTCTGACAGATGGTCTTGCATGGCCCGACGGTCAATCTGCACCAGAATCTGCCGCGTGCCTGCCTCCCAGATCATCGTGGTTGGCTGGTGCGGGTTCAGCACTGCCGCGCGCGCCGGGTTGGAGTAATAGCGGTCATTGCCGTTGACGATGGCCGCCCCACCCGACAGCGGGATTTGCAGCAGATAGAACCGGTCCAACTCCCCCGGTGCGATCAAGGTTTTCGCGCCATACTGGATGTAATTCAGCGACAGCCGTTCCCCGGGCACATGATGATGGCGTGCATCCATCGCCCCGCGCCCGATGGTGTCCAGCCGATGCGGGCAAAACACTGCCGCCACGCGATCACGCGCCTCATCCAGATCGCAGGTCTGAAACAGTACATGCGCGCCCAAGGGCTGCGGGCCAGTGATCTGCATGCCCTCCCCCCTCGAATGGCAACGGGGCAAGCTTAGCATGAAATCGGCAAGAAAGGCCCTGCCCCTGACGATTTTTTCGTTTTTCGGATAGTCGTCCCGTTTGCCGGATAGCGCAGGCACAGCGGCAGGCACAGTCTCTTTCAAATTCAAAAGATCAGGGAGCGGCGAATGCAGGGCTTGGCGGGGAAAGTGGCGATTGTGCCGGGTGGGGCCACCAAGATCGGCCAAGCTGTGGTGGCAGCGTTTCGGGATGCGGGTGTGCGGGTGATGGTGGCCGATATTGCGCCCGCACCTGAATCCGATGGCGTGGCATTTTGCCAGACTGACCTGCGCGACGATGCGCAGATCGCTGCTTTGGTTGCGGCCACGCTCGCCAAGTTTGGCCGCATCGATTTTCTGGTCAACGTCGCCTGCTCTTACCTTGACAACGGCGCGGATTCCACCCGCAGCCAATGGCTGGAGGCTTTGGATATCAACATCGTCGGGTCCGTGATACTAATGCAGGCCGCGCGCAGCGAGTTGGCCGCGAACAAAGGCGCGATTGTGAACTTTGGTTCCATCTCGTCGCGAGTGGCCCAGACGGGGCGCTGGCTTTATCCGGTGTCCAAGGCCGCCATTCTGCAACTGACCCGCAGCCAAGCCATGGACCTTGCCCCCGATGGGATCCGCGTCAACGCGGTGTCGCCGGGCTGGACCTGGTCGAACATCATGGATCAGTTGACGGGCGGCAACCGCGCCAAAACCGACGCCGTGGCCGCGCCCTTTCATCTGCTGGGCCGGGTCGCCCATCCCGAAGAGGTGGCCGCCGCCGTGCTGTTCCTGTGTTCGGACAGCGCCAGTTTCATCACCGGAACCGATATCTGCGTCGATGGCGGCTACACCGCGATGGGGCCGGAGCAAGCCGTGCCCGCCATTCCAAAGCTGATGTCATAAATCAAAAAATCAGGGAGTTCCTCATGCGAAACATCACCATCATCGGCGGCGGTCAGTCCGGGTTGCAACTGGGCATCGGCTTGTTGCAGGCGGGCCATCATGTCCGCATCGTGCAAAACCGCACTGCCGAAGACATCGCCACGGGCCGCGTGCTGTCCAGCCAGTGCATGTTTTCCAACGCCGTGCAGCACGAACGTGATCTCGGGCTAGACTTTTGGTCCGACGTTTGTCCACCGGTCGAAGGCATCAATTTCATCGTGCCAAACCCGGATGGATCGGGAACGAAAGTCATCGACTGGGCGGCACGGCTGGATCACAATGCCTATTCCGTCGATCAACGCGTGAAAGTGCCGCGCTGGATGGCCGAATTTCAGCGGTTGGGTGGGCAGCTGGTGATCGCCGATGCGGGCATTGCCGAACTGGAAGCCTATGCGCGGCAAGATGATCTGGTCATCGTCGCCTCTGGCAAGGGCGAAGTGGGCCGCATGTTCACCCGCGACGCACAGAAATCGGCCTATGACAAACCGATGCGGGTCCTCGCACTGACCTATGTCACCGGCATGACCCCCCGATCGCCCCATTCGGCTGTGGAATTCAACCTGATCCCCGGCGTCGGCGAATACTTCGTCTTCCCGGCGCTGACCACCACCGGCCCTTGCGAGATCATGGTGTTCGAAGGCATCCCGGGCGGCCCGATGGATTGCTGGGCCGACGTCAAGACCCCGGCACAACACCTTGAAACCTCGCTGAACATCCTGAAGACCTTCCTGCCATGGGAATATGAACGCTCCAAAACCTGCCAGCTGACCGACGACAATGGCATCCTTGCGGGCCGCTTTGCCCCCACCATCCGGCACCCGGTTGCCACCC
>JBIHZO010000173.1:0-7163 GCA_044231405.1 Cypionkella sp.
GCTGTGGTGCAATCCGACCCAAGTTATCTGCGCCGCATTTTGCAGAACCTGATCGGCAATGCCATTCGCTACACCGGATCCGGCCGGGTTCTGGTGGGCGCACGTCTGCGTGGTGGTATGCTGCGGGTTGAGGTTTGGGATACCGGGCCAGGCATACCAGAGGCCGAACAGGGCAATATTTTCAAAGAGTTCCACCGGCTGAATGCCCCCGCCTCTGCGTCCGAGGGCATGGGGCTTGGGCTTGCGATTGTCGAGCGTGCCTGCGCGCTTTTGGGCCACCCTTTGGGCCTTTCCAGCCGAATGGGACGCGGCACCTGCTTTGTCATTCAGGTGCCTTTGGCCGATTCCATTGCGGATAGCCCGGCGCAAACCCCGGTGCCCGACATGTCTGCGGGGCAGGACAAGATTGCCTTTCTGGTGGAAAACGACGACGCCCTGCGCCGCGCCATGGGTTTGCTTTTGGAGAAATGGGGCCTGTCGGTGCTGGAGGCGGCCACAGCGGAAGAAGCCTTGGCGCTGATCGCCGAACTGGGGATTCTGCCGGATTTCTTGTTGGTCGATTATCAGCTGGGTGCCGGAATGGATGGCCTTGGCTTTCTGGATGCGCTTTTTGGCCTGCACGGTCCGATCCCGGCGCGGATGGTCACGGCGAACCGCAGCCTGGCCTTGCAGCAGGCCTGCACCGCGCGCGGCATTGAGATTTTGGTCAAGCCCATAGACGCGCGCGCTTTGCAGACCGTGGTGGCCAGTCTTACGACCAAGGCCCCATAGCCGCGCCCGGCTTTGCGCCCTAGTGTATCGCCAAAGGGATGAGGGATGCCATGCAACTGAACGACAGCCGCGATATCAAAGCCAGCCCTGATGTGGTCTGGGCCGCCATTCTGAACCCCGAAGTTCTCAAGGAATGCGTGCCGGGGTGCGAAAGCCTGACCGGGTCGGTCGAAGAAGGGTTCGAGGCGGTTGTGGCGCAAAAGGTTGGGCCGGTCTCGGCGCGGTTTACCGGGATAGTGAAACTTTCCAATATCGTTGTGGGGCGTGCCGTGACAATCTCGGGCGAGGGTAAGGGCGGTCCGGCGGGCTATGCCAAGGGTGGTGCGCAGGTGACACTAGAGGAAATTGAGGGCGGCACCCGGCTGTCTTACACCGTGGACGCCAGCGTCGGCGGCAAGATTGCGCAGCTGGGCAGCCGGATCATCGACAGCTTTGCCAAAAAGCTGGCCGATGCGTTTTTTGCGAATTTTCAGCTGGCAGTAGAGGGGCCGGTTGAAGAAGATGTGGCGACAGAAGAGGTCGCGAAAAAGGGTTGGTTCAAGCGGTTGATCAGCTGAACCCAAAGGTACAAAAGGGAGGATAACCATGACGAAAGTCACGATGACCGTGAACGGAAAATCCGTTTCGGCCGAGACGGAAGGGCGGACCTTGCTGTCCGCTTTTCTGCGTGAAGGGCTGGGGTTGACCGGCACGCACATTGGCTGCGACACCTCGCAATGCGGGGCTTGTGTGGTGCATGTCGATGGCAAAGCGGTGAAATCCTGCACGGTTTTCGCGCAGGATGTGGCAGGGGCCAGCGTCAAGACCATCGAAGGCATGGCCAATGCCGATGGGTCGCTGGGCACCGTGCAACAGGCGTTTCAGGATCATCACGGATTGCAGTGCGGTTTTTGCACGCCGGGCATGGTGATGTCGACTGCGGCGCTGCTGGCGGAAAATCCCAAGCCGACAGAGCATGAAGTGCGTCATTATCTTGAAGGCAACATCTGCCGCTGCACCGGCTATCATAACATCGTCAAAGCGGTTCTGGCGGCATCCGGGCAGGACATGCCTGCGGTCGCAGCTGAGTGAAATCAAACAATTAGCGGGCGTTCCTAACGCATCGCATCAAGGGAGGATTGCATGCCGAAAGATCATGGCATCGGCGCCAGCGTAAAGCGGCGCGAAGATATCCGGTTCCTGACCGGACGTGGGCGTTACACCGCCGACATCAACCTGCACAAACAGGCCATTGCGGTTTTCGTGCGGTCAGAAATGGCGCATGCCACCATCAACAGCATCGACACTGCGGCGGCCGAGGCCATGCCGGGGGTGCTGAAGATCATGACCGGCGCGGACTTTGCGGCCACCGGTGGCAACCCGGCGGGCTGGTACATCAACAGCCGCGATGGCGCGACAATGAAGGAACCCAAGCGTCCGGTTCTGGCCCATGGCAAGGTGCGCCATGTTGGCGACGCTTATGCGATTGTGGTCGCGGAAACGCTGGAGCAGGCCAAGGACGCGGCGGCTGCCATTGAGGCGGATTTCACCGAACTGCCGGCCATTGTGAACATGGCCGATGCGGTCGCCAATCCGGCCCACCGCGTGCATGACGAGATTGAGAACAACGTCTGCTTTGACTGGGGCTGGATTGAGGACAACCGTGCGGCCGTCGACGCGGCCTTTGCGGCAGCGCCCCATGTCACCACGCTGGAACTGGTCAACAACCGGCTGGTGCCGAACGCGATGGAACCACGCGCCAGCATTGGCGAATACGACGCCGGGACCGGCGACTACAAACTGTACACCACCAGCCAGAATCCTCACCTGACCCGCCTTCTGATCGCGGCCTTTGTGCTGGGCATCCCGGAAAACAAGCTGACCGTGATTGCCCCCGATGTCGGCGGCGGTTTTGGCTCGAAGATCTACCACTACGGCGAGGAGGCTGCGGTGCTTGCGGCCTCGAAGGCGCTGAACCGTCCGGTGAAATGGGTGGCCGAACGCACCGAGTCGTTCCTGTCTGATGCCCATGGCCGCGACCATGTGACCAAGATACAACTGGCGTTGACCAAGGACGGCACCTTCCTGGCTTTGCGCACCGAAACCTTGGCCAACGTCGGCGCGTATCTGTCGAACTTTGCCACGGTGACGCCGACCTTCCTGCACGGCACGCTGATGGCCGGGCCGTACAAGACGCCGCTGGTTTATGTGAACGTCAAGGCGGTCTTCACCAACACCACCCCCGTGGATGCCTATCGCGGCGCGGGGCGGCCTGAGGCCACCTATTCGATCGAACGTGTGGTCGATATGGCGGCGGATGAGCTGGGCTTGGACAAGGTGGAAATCCGCCGCAAGAACTTCATCACCACCGATATGTTCCCATATACGACGCCGGTCGGTTTGCAGTACGACACCGGCAACTATCAGGCCACCTTGGAGAAAATGATCGAACTGGGCGACTTGGCCGGGTTTGATGCGCGGGCTGCGGCGTCGAAGGCCAAGGGCAAGTTGCGCGGTCTGGGGCTTTCGACCTGGATTGAGGCTTGCGGGATTGCGCCGTCCAATCTGGTCGGCATCCTTGGCGCGCGGGTCGGTCTGTTTGATGCGGCGACGGTTCGGGTGAACGCGACGGGGTCCATTTCGGTGATGACCGGCGCGCACAGCCACGGTCAAGGCCACGAAACCGTGTTTGCGCAGATCGTGGCTGAACGGCTGGGGATTGCGGAATCTGCGGTGGATATCGTGCACGGCGACACTTCGAAAATCCCGTTCGGCATGGGGTCTTATGGCTCGCGCTCTCTGGCGGTGGCCGGGTCGGCCATGGTCAAGGCGGTGGACAAGATCATCGCCAAGGGCAAGAAGATCGCCGCCCATATGCTGGAGGCTGCCGAAGGCGACATCGTGTTCGCGGATGGCAAGTTTTCGGTGACAGGGACGGACAAGGCGAAAACCTTCGGTGAGATCGCGTTCTCGGCCTATGTCCCGCACAACTATCCGCTGGAAACGCTGGAGCCGGGGCTGGAAGAGACGTCCTTCTACGATCCGGCCAACTTCACCTATCCTGCCGGCGCCTATGCCTGCGAGGTAGAGGTGGACCCGGATACGGGCCGGGTCGAGGTGTGTTCCTTCACCTGCGCGGATGATTTCGGCAATGTGATGAACCCGATGATCGTTGAAGGCCAAGTGCATGGCGGCGTTGGCCAAGGCATCGGGCAGGCGTTGTTGGAGAACACCACCTATGACGAAAATGGCCAGCTTCTGTCGGGCAGCTACATGGACTATGCCATGCCCCGCGCCGAAGACGTGCCGTTCTACATTGTCGATCATTCCTGCGTCACCGAATGCACCCACAACCCGTTGGGCGTGAAGGGCTGCGGCGAGGCGGGGGCGATCGGCTCACCGCCTGCGGTGGTCAACGCGGTGATTGACGCTTTGCAGCGCGGCGGTTTCGCGCATGTGACGCATATTGATATGCCAGTCTCGCCGTCGCGGGTCTGGAATGCGATCCACGGATAAGGGGGGCACGCGATGTATGACTTTGAACTGGTAAAGCCGTCGTCGATTGCCGATGCGGCAAAGGCGATGGGAGCGGATGGCGCGCAGGCGCTGTCGGGCGGGCAAACCTTGCTGCCGACGATGAAGCAGCGGTTGGCGTCTCCGGCGGTGCTGGTCAGTCTGACCGGCATTGCCGAGATGCAGGGCGTCTGCCGTGGCGATGGCGGCCTGCATGTCGGTGGGGCCACCCCGCATGCTGTGGTGGCGCGTGAGGCGCACGCGCATTATCCGGCGCTGGCCTCTTTGGCGGGAGGCATCGGCGATCCTGCGGTGCGCAACCGAGGCACCATCGGCGGGTCCATCGCCAACAACGATCCGGCGGCGTGCTATCCGGCGGCGGTGTTGGGGTCGGGGGCCATTGTTGTGACAAACCGGCGCCAGATTGCGGCGGATGACTACTTTCAGGGCATGTTCACCACCGCTCTGGACGAGGGCGAGTTTGTCATCGAAGTGCGCTTTCCCATCCCGCAGAAGGCGGCCTATGTGAAGTTCAACCAACCTGCCAGCCGCTTTGCGCTGACGGCTGTGTTTGTGGCCAAGTTCGCGGATGGTGTCCGGGTGGCGGTGACGGGGGCGTCGAATGACGGCGTGTTTCGTTGGACCGAGGCGGAAAAGGCCTTGTCGGCAGACTTCTCGGCAGGGGCAATTGCGGGGCTGACGGTGGACGCGTCGGATATGATTTCCGACCTGCACGGAACGCCCGCCTACCGCGCCAATCTGGTCAAGGTGCTGACCGGGCGGGCGGTGACTGCGGCCTAAGGGGGCGACATTGACGATGGGCCCCGGGCAACCGGGGCCTTTTGTCATTCTGCTGTGACCAAAAGGGGTGAATGTGCCGCATAGCTTGGGCTTGCCCTTCACCAAACGCCATATATAGTTGAGTTAAAGCGACTTAACCACTTGATGACGGCGATGTACGGAGTCACTTGCGGAATGGATGGCGATTTTAGAACTCAGTTTGTGCGCGACCCGGCGGCGTTGAAGCAATTTCCGGCGCTGGTCCTGAATGCGGATTTCCGGCCGCTGTCCTATTACCCGCTGTCGCTGTGGCCCTGGCAAGAGGCGATCAAGGCGGCCGTGCTGGACCGGGTTCAGATCGTTGCCGAGTATGACCATGTGGTGCGCAGCCAGCGGCAAGAGTTTCGCATCCCCTCGGTTGTGGTGCTGAAAGACTATGTCAAACCGCAAAAACGCGTGGCCTTTACCCGGTTCAACCTGTTCCTGCGCGATGAATTTTGCTGTCAGTATTGCGGGGCCAAGGGCGATCTGACGTTTGACCATGTGCTGCCACGCAGCAAGGGCGGGATTACCAGTTGGGAAAATGTGGTCGCAGCGTGCAGCCCGTGCAACCTGCACAAAGGCTCGCGCAGCTTGCGTCAGGCCGGGTTGCAGCTTGCCCGCGCGCCCCGGGTGCCGACCGCGTCCGAGATGCAGGCGCATGGGCGGCGGTTTCCACCGAACCATCTGCATCAAAGCTGGATGGATTATCTGTACTGGGATGCAGAGCTGGATGCTTGACCTGTCATCATGGGGATGATGCTCTTGTCATATTTTTTCGCATACCGTCATATTTCAACGGTTTACCGCAGCAAACGGGCAGTTTTCCGCCCGGGGCCGAACTCTTTCCTATAGAGTGCATCCAGTGCTAGACACACAGCCGATGCGGCGGTAGAAGCGCGTCGTTAGCGCTAACAGCGCCTGTAAACCACGAGGGATGCCATGGTTTCGAGAGTTATTCCGGTTGATGCCTTTGATCTTGTGATCTTTGGCGGCACCGGCGATCTGGCCAAGCGCAAGATCCTGCCGGGGCTGTACCGCCGCTTTGTGGCAGGCCAGATGACCGAAACCAGTCGGATCATCGGGGCCGCGCGTGCCGACCTGACCACGGAAGGTTTTCGCGATCTGGTCGGGGCTGCCATTGCCGAATTCGTGCCCGCCGAACGCCACGACCCTGCGATGATCGCGCAGTTTCTGGCGCATGTGGAATATGTGTCCATCGACGCCGTCGGCGAGACGGGCTGGGCCAAGCTGAAGGGCTTGATGCGCGAAAACGTGGTGCGGGCGTTCTATTTCTCGGTCGCCCCCAGCCTGTTCGGCGACATTGCCGAGCGGTTGCACCTGAACAACATCGCCGACGCCTGGAGCCGGATCGTGGTGGAAAAGCCGTTTGGCCGCGACCTGACTTCGGCGCGGGCGTTGAATGGCGTGCTGGCCAAGCATTTCACCGAAACCCAGATTTACCGGATCGATCACTATCTGGGCAAGGAAACCGTGCAGAACCTGATGGCGGTGCGGTTTGCCAACATCCTGTTCGAACCGTTGTGGAAGTCCGAATACATCGACCATGTGCAGATCACAGTGGCCGAAACTGTCAGCGTCGACGGGCGCGGGGCCTATTATGACAAGTCGGGCGCGATGCGCGATATGGTGCAAAACCATATGATGCAGCTGTTGTGCCTGATTGCGATGGAGCCGCCCTATCACTTTGACCCGGACGCTGTGCGCGATGAAAAGCTGAAGGTTATCAGGGCCTTGGAGCCAGTGAAGCCCGAAGACATCGTGCGCGGTCAGTATCTGGCCGGAGGGGGCGAGGGTGGCTATATTGGCCATAGCGAGAACCCGGGCAGCAAGACCGAAAGTTACATCGGCCTGAAGGTCAGGATCGCCAACTGGCGCTGGAAGAACACGCCGTTTTATCTGCGCACCGGCAAGCGTCTGCGGGCGCGGGCGTCCGAGATTGCCATCACCTTCAAAGAGCCGCCGCATTCGATCTTTGACGATGCGCAGGGCTGGAAGGAAAATGTGCTGGTGATCCGGTTGCAGCCGAACGAGGGCATGGAACTGATGATGATGATCAA
>JBIHZO010000174.1:0-7132 GCA_044231405.1 Cypionkella sp.
AGGAAATCCGCTGATCCCGGTCCACATATCGTGCGTCAAGATAGGCCCCCGCCGGAAAGGTTTTGCCCTTTTCCAACTCGTCATCGCCATAAACCGGCTCTGCCTGCACCAACAAAGCACTGGGGGTAGGGGCCATGAAGTTCGGCAAAAGCTGATCCAGCATTTCCGAGGTGAAGGTCTCAAACTCGGTGTCCAGCTTTAACTGCACCCGGGCGGCCATGAAGGCGGCACCCTCCAGCAGCCCTGCAACTGCCGGATCAAGGTTGTCTTGGGTCAGCCCGCCCAGCCGTTCTGCAATGCCCGGAAAATCTTCGGCAAACTCTTTTGCGCCTTCATAAAGCAGCGCAAGCTCGCGGTTGTAAGCCTCAAGGAATGCGCGGTTCATCCGCGACTTCCTTTCGATGACAGCGACATTTTCCCGCCGCCGGTGTCTATTTCGGCGACGAATTCAAGCGGCACATCCACCGGCTTGGCGGACATGTCGGCGCTGATGTCGAACGCCACATGCTGACGCGAATCCTCGGACTCGCTGCGCAGTTTCACCGAGATACTCTTGTCGATCAGCCGTGGTTCATGGCGCAACAAGGATGTGCGCAGTTCCTTCAAAAGCACCTGACTTTTGATATCGGCAGTGGTCAGACTGGTCAGATCAAGGATGCCATAGTTGATGATCGAAGCCTGCACGTAGGGAAACTCGGTCAAGGGTTCGACCGACTCCAGATTGATGGTTGAAAACAGGCTGCCCAAATCTTGCAGCAAATGCGATCGCAGGGTTTCATCGGCGGCACCTTCGCGCCGCTCTATCATGCGGCTGCTCAACACCCGGTCCTGGGTGTCGCTCGACTCCTCGAAGCCATCTTTCGCATCTTTCTGCCGCGCAGCCTGACGAAAGATATTCATCAGCGAGATCTGGAAATAGCCGTCGCTTCGCTGTTTCATCACGCACTCGCGCCGTAATTTAGGCCTTTGCGCCCGCAACTTCTGTCACGCCGCTTGCAAGGCAGTGCCGGGCGCAATGACGCGCCCGGCACGAAAATCGTCCCTGACCGTCCGATCAGGTGATCGTCGTGCCTTTCGACACGTCCCAAGAAGCGGTGTTCTTGCCGATCGCCGCGCCTTTGCTGTCCTGCAGTGTGTATTCCATGCGGATGCGGGCAAAGTTGATCGACAGATGCTCGCGCACCTGATCGTCCCCGCCAAGGCCGGCACCGGTGGAATAGCTGGTCATCATCGCGTCTTCCATGGTGAAGACACAGTAGTTCAACTGCACGTCGCCGGTGACTTTGCGCAGGGTCAGGATAATTCTCTTGTAATGTTTGCCCTTCAGCAAGTCCTGCAGCAGGGTCGGCGTGGTTTTGTCGAGGTATTTCGAGAACTGAATGTCCTGCACATTGGCCTTGCCACTGCCGCTGCCGGTGCCCATGTGGCCCGTCGCCGACTGTGTTGCGCCCCAAGAGAAGTCGAGAATCTGAATCTTCTTCTCAAAACCCTTGATCGCAGATTCGCCTTCTACACCATCGATGTCGAGAAATGCGTCTATTGCCATTTTGGTATCTCCTACAGGTTAAATATCCGCAGACCAAGCTGACCCACGGGGTTCAGGTTAATTCTTGCCAGGAAGTTTTGAGACAAGGCTCATGCCAATATCCATGCCTTCCAGTTGGAAATGGGGACGCAGAAAGAATTTTCCCACATAATAGCCCGGGTTTTCTTCGTCCTCGATGACCTCCACCTTGGCACCGGCCAAAGGCAGAAGGGCTTTGTCGCGCTCGCTTGCCGTCGAAGGCGAGGCGTGAACGTAGCTTGAAATCCAGTTTTGCAGCTCACGTTCAAGCTGCTCGCGTTCCCGGTTGGACCCGATCATATCGCGCACCATGCACTTCAAGTAATGGCTGAACCGCGAAACCGCAAAAATGTAGGGAAGGCGCGACGATACGTTGTCCGAAGCCGTGGCTTGGTCATCCTGATATTTCTTCGGACGATACAGGGTCTGCGCGCCGATAAACGCCGCGCGGTCAGTGTTCTTGCGGTGAACAAGGCTGATCAGACCCGATTTCGACAGTTCACCTTCGCGGCGGTCGCTGATGGCAAATTCGGTCGGGCATTTCATATCGGTCGAACCGTCACCGGCATCAAAGTTGTGCACTGGCAGACTTCCGATTTCGCCGCCGGACTGGACACCGCGGATTTGCACCGTCCAGCCATATTCCTTGTGCGCACGGTTCACGTTGACCGCCATCGCATGGGCCGCGTTCATCCAGGCGTAATGCTTGCCCTCATGTCCATCGGTCTTTTCTTCAAAGTTGAACTCTTCCACCGGTTCGCCGTTTTGGCCATAAGGCGTGCGCGCCAGAACGCGCGGCAGAGTGATCGCCAGATAGCGCGAATTTTCGCTGTCACGCAGCGAATTCCAACCGGCGTAATCAGGAGTGTCGAAGACGGTCGACAGATCGCGCGGGTTGCCCAATTCGTTCCAGCTGTCCATGCCCAGCAAGGTAGACGCAGCCGCCGAGATGAACGGAGCATGCGCCGCAGCTGCAATCTTGCCCAGATCGCGCAGCAGGCGGACATCGGACGCCGAGTGGTCGAAGTAGAAATCGCCCACAATTGCCCCGAAAGGCTGGCCACCCAACTGGCCGAATTCGGCCTCGTAAATCTTCTTGAACAGGGGGCTTTGGTCCCACTTTGCGCCGGGATAGCCGCGCAATTCGCGGTCCAGTTCGGATTTCGACACGTTCATCACCTGAACTTTCAGGTTCGCATCAGTTTCCGAATTGTTGACCGTGTACGCCAACCCGCGCCAGCTGCTTTCCAGCTTTTGATACTCGGCGTTGTGGAGGATCTCGTTCACCTGCGCCGACAGCTTTTCGTCGATCTTGGCCAGCATGGCGTCGATCGTGTCCAGAATGTCGTCTGAAATCAGGCTTTCATCCGAAAGCGCCTCACGCACCAGCGTGCCAACGGCGTTTTCCACTTCTTTCGCCGCGGTGTCACTGCGTGGCTTGAAGTTCTGCTTCAGAATGGCTGAAAACTCATCCAACTCTGCCAGTGCGCCGCCCGCGCTTGCGTCTTTTTCAAATTCAGTTGCCATGTCAACTTCCCAATTCTGTTCTTGCGGAAAATATCGGGCCCCAGCTTTCGCTGGGCCGGATGACCGATCATTCTGTCGTGTCATCGCCTTTGGCTGCGGCACGGCGTTCGTTCAGCGCGGCCATCAGCTTTGGGTCTGCCAGCAATTGCTTGAGTTGATCCTGAGCGCCGGATTTGCCATTCATGTAGCGCTGCAGGTTCGCCAGTTGCTGACGTGCCTCGAGCAGTGTGGCCAAAGCCGGGACCTGACGCGCAATTTCGCCGGGGCTGAGATCTGCCATCTTCTTGAAGTTCAGGTTGACCGAAAGCTTCCCGCCCTGTTCCGGATCCAGCTTGTTGTCGACGTTGATCGCAAGGCCGGGGGCGACCGACTCCATGAAATCATCCAGCGTGTCGGTGCTGACCTGGGTAAATTCCCGATCTGCCATCGGTGCTTTTTCGACTTTGGAGGCGTTGCCAGAAAGATCGGACATGACCGCCATCACGAAAGGCAATTCCACTTGTTTGCTGGCGTCAATCGGATCGGCGTAGGAAATCATCACACGTGGCGGGCGGTTGCGTTTGATGAATCCTGTTGCTGAATCTGCAGTGGCCATAACAATCTCCTATCTAATTTCGCAAAAGAAAGCCGCAAGAGGCGCAACAAGTCAACATATTTGCAACGGGCCCAAGCGGTCTTAATGACGTAAGGTTAGGTCAACCCGATGATGGAATCAGTTCCCTCACAAGGGCATGAAAGTCTTTTGTCAGCATATTGCGTGCCTTGAACAGCAAGATAGGAATCGGGCTGGCCGGTTCGCGGACGCGGAAGAATTCTTCTATCTGTTTTAGCACCATTCCAGCGTGATCGCGCGACAAAATTTCGGCCACCGGCACCTCATCTTCAGAGATCTGTGCATACTCATCGGTCGAGGTCATATTGGCTTGTACCGACAACTCGCGCATGCGGGCCATCGGGATTGCGAAACCAGTGTCAGTGCCAAAGGTGATTTGCGCCGAGAACGCGCTGTTCTCCAACAAGGCATCCAACGCCTCGACCAAGGGCCGACCGATCAACAACCGGGCCTGCGTGACCAGAACCACCGCCAATGACGACGGCTCGTTGGCAACAAAATACGTCTCAATCGCCTGCAATTGACGAAAAGCGGCGCGATGATCGGCGATTTCGCCGACGGCTGTGGTGACGGTGATGGTGGCACCAGCCGCAATCGCCGCGCCACCGGCCTGCGGAGTGGCATCATCGGGCGTGACTGCCGGTTTGGCAGCACTGCCCAGATCGCCCCGGGCGGACAGAACCATCTCGTGAATGTCGCCCAGCTTTTCATCCAGCCGATCCAGGCGCGGCGTGAACGGCTGCGGTCCTGACTGGCTGACCGTGATCAGAGTTTTCAATGCGGCGCGCAGAGCGGTCAGTTGATCATGCAGCAGGTCCACGGCTTTGGAGTTTTCCGAAGACCCAAGTGCCCCCGCGATGCCGTTTGAGTCGCCCGTTTCTTCACCCTCACGCGGGCTGATCTTGTTGGTGCCGGTCGCATAGGGCCGATAAATGATGTCGCCATAGCGGCGATCATTGAGCAACGGCACATATTCCAGCGGGGCCACGATCGTCGCCAGTGCATTCAGCTCTTCAATGGCGTTGCGCCGGTCGTTCGGGTCAACCGGATGCACCTGTTCGGGATAGGTTTCCACCAGGCCAGCCATGGCTAAAACAGCCTCGGCAAATCCTTTGAATTTGCCTGACAGAATTTGGAACTTTGCTTCAATCCCCAGCAACCGCAGGTCCCGGCTGCGCTTCAGCAGTGCGTCGATCTGCGCGCTTTCTGCTTTCTGATCGATGGAACGTGAGTCAAACAGGGTGCCACGCGCGAGATTGTAGTAGCTGGTGGGCAGGCGGTCTTCAACGTTGAAGTAGTAATCGACAAAGTGCGGGTCATCGACCATCAGCAGATCTTCGCCACAGGGCGAGTCTGCCGATATTGGCTTCAGAAGATCGTCAGCGCGCATCTTCTGTCTGCGATGTCAGCACTTGGACCGAACACGCACCGCTTGCGGCGCACGGCGCAGGGCCAGCGCTCCAAGGCCAAAGCAAACCAACGCAAGAAAAGCAAAGGTCATCGGAACACCCTTTTCAAAATCTACAGGAATGCTAGCGCCACGGGTCCGTGCGGTCAACCGCCGCTAACCCCCGGTTTTCTTGACGGCGTCGTCGTAGGCATCGGCAAAATAGGACAGAAACACGTCCAGCATCCCGTTTTCATGCGGATGCGTCTTGGAATCCCAGCGTTCGACATATGTTTCCCAAGCCCGCGCCTTTTTGGAGGACATGATTCCTCCTGTCGCACGCTCTTCGATCGACTCAGGCGACAGGTTTTCCAACAGCCGCGCAAGGGCAGGCTGCATGGCGGCGTAAACCGCTGTCTGGTGGCGTTTGATATCTTCAAAGCCCTGTTGGAAACTGGCTGTGGAGGACAGATAACTTTCATTGCGCTGCACAAACATGGTCAGCAGCGCCTCGGTTGTGTTGGGTTTGAACTTCAGCGGGCTGTTGTTCATGCCGCCAATCATTGTGCGGCTGGCACTTTTGACAAATTGCTTCGCGGCGGCCCGCGCCCCAAGCAGCGCCATCAACTCCTCGGTGGCAATGCGCAAACAGCGGCCAATGTCTTCGCCCAAAGCACCCAGATCGGCCCCGGTCAGACTGCCGGCAGGCAGGCCCGCGCCCTTGCAGATCGCGTCCAGCAGTTGCGCGGCCCCGACGTCGGCCGAGGCTGACGGTGCTGTAACGGGCGGGGGGGATGGTGCCACGGCGGCGGGCGCGCCAACCACTGGCGGGGCAGGCGGCATCGGTTGCGGCTTGGACACAAATGGTTCCGCTGCGGGGCGCAGTGCCGCTGACCCCAAGGGCAAAGGCGCCGGTGGTGACATGGCCGGCATTGCTGGCGGGGCAGTCGCAGGGACCGGCGCAGGCCGCGCGTTTTCGATGAAACTGTCACCGAATTGCCCCGCCAGCGGCATCGCGGGCCGGTTCGGCGCGGGCATTGCTGTGGGCATTGGCGCAGGCGTGGGGGTCAGGCTCCACGGGTCCTGTGCAACGGCGGGCGTCTGCGGCGGCGCAAAGGCCTGTGCCATGGGTTGCGCCGGATCGCCGATCAGCACCCGGATGATGTATTGGCCCACCTGCAAACGTTCATTGTGAGACAGGGCCAGCGGCGAAGACACCCGCATCGACTGGCCATAAACAAATGTGCCATTGGTCGAGATATCATTCAGCCAGAACTGACGGTCGCGATAGACCACCTCAAAATGACGGCTGGAAATGTGGCGGCCCGGATCGGGCAACGTCCAGTCCATGGCAGAATCGCGACCCACTTCGCACCCGCGCGC
Source organism: Cypionkella sp. (assembly GCA_044231405.1). Taxonomy (GTDB): domain Bacteria; phylum Pseudomonadota; class Alphaproteobacteria; order Rhodobacterales; family Rhodobacteraceae; genus Cypionkella. The sequence continues at coordinate 6,475 of JBIHZO010000174.1, forward strand.
CGTCGCAGAAAATTCCAACGGTCCGCCGTCTGGCAGGAAGTCAAAATTCTCGATCCGAAGAGTCAGTTTCATTGCAGGCCTTATCCAAACATGCGTTGCGTTTCAGATAATCTGGCTTGCGACAAAAAACACCTCAGGCCAAGACGATTCTGCAAGATCCAAGGCGGTTGCCACCAATCGGTTGTAGACGAATGATGGCAACCGCCCGCAGCTGATGGTATTCAGCCACTTTTCGCAAGCACCTCTGCCATGCCAATATAGTGATCCAGCATGCGCCGCCGCTTGTCTTGTGGCACCCGTGCCAAAGCCGACTGCAACGCGACATTCATTGCCAGCCCCATCAGCCCGACTGGTGGCGGCACAAAGGGCAAACCCTGCGCGGAGATCGAACCGCCAGACCATCCAATCGCCAGCGTCAGCCACGACGCCGGACCGTTCACACCGGCCCCCTGGCCCGCCTCAAGTGCGCTGCAGCGGCTGTCTTCGTCTTGTTCGGCCACCCAAGTCACCACAAGTTCCAGCATCGCCTTGTCCTGTTCGGTCAACAGGTCAGGCGTGGCTTTCAGGCATTCATGCCCCCACCAGACCGCATGGCGCGGTTGCAGGGCATAGGCCATGAACGTCACCGCTTCTTCGGGGGTGGCACCCAATCGCAGAC
>JBIHZO010000175.1:0-7104 GCA_044231405.1 Cypionkella sp.
CAGATGGATGGTGTCCTGATCGCGCAGGGTCAGTGCCGCGATCATCGGAGAGCCGGGATAGGCCAGCGGGCCATAGCTGGAGCGGACTTCGGCCAGCCGCTGCCGGTAGGGATGGTTTGGCGCGAACCATTGTTCGGCAATGGCAACGCCGGCCTCTGCCTCACCCGTCTTGAGCGCCTCATCCGCCCCCAGATCATAAAGCCCGCGCCCGGCGTGGGTTTCGATATAGGTCAGCGGTTTGTCCTTTTGCGTCAGATAATCGAGGCACCACGCCAGAAGCGCGTGCTTTTGAACGTCGGCCAGGTTCCCGGCGTGGAAAAGGTGTTGGTAGGACAGCATCAGGGTTTATAGGCCGGGATCGGGGCCGGGGGAAAGCAGCTTTTGGGCTTTCTTCCCGGACATTCAGGCATTTTCGTTTTATATCAAATGGATGCTGGCCGCGCCATTTCTGAAATGTCTTTGGATCGAATCCCATCTTGGTTGATCCGTCGCAAATCCGCAGCAGTGCTCGGGCCGCTGGCCAGCAGATGCGCTTTGGTCTGAGGCATGCCACGATCTCCGGGTGCCAAAATCAGCCGTTGATCACCGTCAATTCGCGGAAGGATTGCCGGGAGTAAAAGGAGCAACGCACGCGGTATGCGGCGATCAGTCTATGGAGTGGAAATATGAGGAAGCTGGTAAAAATGGCCGCAGTTGTCGGACTTTTGGTTGGGTCTGCACTGCCTGCGCTTGCCGATATGCATGTGCCGAGTCTGACCTGCGGCGATTTCTCGGCGCTGGATGATGCGGGCAAGCTGAATGCGTCGACCGATCTTTTGATCTGGCTTGAAGACGTCAACAACGGCAGTGCGGCGGGCAATCTTGTTGCAAGATATGCCGGCAAGACCGGGGATGAAAGGTGGACGCCTGAAAAGATGAAAATCGAGATTGAAGGGCATTGCATTGACACGTCCGGTTCAACGAACCTTGTGCAACGGATGCAAGAGCACACCTGAACCGCTTGGTGGCGGCGCGGTGCTCTGGACGCCGCGCCGGGTTGGCTGAACGTCACGGGCCGGGAGTTGGGCCGTGACAAGCTGCTCTGGGCGGCGATTCGCGGTTAACGCATGGAAATGGTTGGGAATTGGGTGTGAGGTATGCGTGGGTTATGCGTCAGGCATCCGTCCCGACGCGGCGCGCGCTGCGGGAAGGGTTAACGCAACGCACGGGGCGATGGGTTTGAACGCGGTGCGGAAGGGGTCGAAACGGGGTAGGCTGGGTCATCCACCCACCTGATGTGGTGCACGCAGGGTGGGTCAATCACCCAACTTTGGCCGCCGCCCCTTCGGGTATCACACCAACCGCTCGACCTCTTTCGCAGCCCTGATGAAATCTGCGAACAGCGGATGCGGGGCAAAAGGTTTGCTTTTCAATTCCGGGTGGAATTGCACGCCAATGAACCACGGGTGGTCCTTGACCTCGACAATCTCGGGCAAGCGGCCGTCCGGGCTCATCCCCGAAAAGATCAGCCCGCATTTCTCCAGGGATTCAATGTACTTGGCATCCACCTCATAGCGGTGACGGTGGCGTTCTTCGATGGTGGTTGTGCCGTAGATCTGGGCCACACGGCTGCCGGGTTTCAAGGTGGCGGTGTAGGCGCCCAGACGCATGGTGCCGCCTTTGGCATCGCCGGCCTTGCGGGTGACGACGTGGTTGCCTTGGACCCACTCTTTCAGGTGATAGACGACGGGGGTAAAGCGTTTCGCCCCGGCTTCATGGTCGAATTCTTCCGATCCGGCATTGGCAAGCCCGGCCAGATTGCGGCTGGCCTCGATTACCGCCATTTGCATGCCCAGACAGATGCCCAGATAGGGGATCTTCTTTTCACGCGCGAATTGGGCGGCCTTGATCTTGCCTTCGGTGCCGCGTTCGCCAAAACCACCGGGCACCAGAATGGCGTGGAAGTTCTGCAAATAGGGGGTCGGGTCTTCACGTTCAAAGATTTCGGCGTCGATCCATTCGGCTTTGACGCGGGTGCGGTTGGCCATGCCGCCATGGGTCAGCGCCTCGGCGATCGACTTGTAGGCGTCTTCCAACTGGGTGTATTTGCCGACGATGGCCACCCGCACCACGCCCTCGGCATGGTTCAGACGGTCCATCACGTCTTCCCAGCGCGCGAGATTCGGTTTCGGCGCAGGCGTGATGCCAAAGGCGTCCAGCACGGCCTGATCCAGCCCGGCGCGATGATAGGCCAGCGGCGCCTCGTAAATGGTTTTCAGATCATAGGCGGGGATGACATGCTCTTTGCGCACGTTGCAGAACAGCGCGATCTTTTCCAATTCACGGTCGGGAATCGGGTGTTCAGAGCGGCAAACCAGAACGTCGGGGGCAAGGCCGATGCTTTGCAATTCCTTGACCGAATGCTGGGTGGGCTTGGTTTTGAGTTCCCCGGACGCGGCCAGATAGGGCAGAAGGGTCAGGTGCATCAGGATGCTTTGCCCGCGCGGGCGTTCGTGGATGAACTGGCGAATGGATTCGAAGAACGGCAAGCCTTCGATGTCGCCCACGGTGCCGCCGATTTCACACAGCATGAAATCAACCTCCTCGTCGCCGATGCGCAGGAAGTCTTTGATCTCATTGGTGACATGCGGGATGACCTGAATGGTCTTGCCCAGATAATCGCCGCGACGCTCTTTTTCCAGCACGTTGGAATAGATGCGGCCCGAAGAAATGCTGTCGGTCTGGCGCGCGGACACCCCGGTGAAACGTTCGTAATGGCCAAGGTCCAGATCGGTTTCGGCACCATCGTCGGTGACGAAAACCTCGCCGTGTTCAAAGGGCGACATCGTGCCGGGATCGACGTTCAGGTAGGGGTCGAGTTTGCGCAGGCGCACCGTGTAGCCGCGGGCCTGCAACAGCGCGCCCAAGGCGGCAGAGGCCAGACCCTTGCCAAGTGAAGACACCACGCCGCCGGTGATGAAGATAAAGCGTGCCATGGTAGCCCCCGTGTTTGGTTAAAGCAGCGTCGATTCGGACGATGGGAATCGAGGCATCACGGGAGTTGAGCAATAGCCGAAGACAGCCGATTGCGCAACCCGACCGCAAGATGCTGTCGGTTCGCAGTGTTGCGCAGCAACAGTTGGTATCAGTTGGAAGCGGGCGGTGTGACCGGTGCGGTGGCTGCCGGAGGTGTCGCTGGCGCGTCGCTTGGCACTGGCGTCGCCGGAACCGCGCCCAATTCTGGGGCGGCTGGTGCTGCCGGTGCGGGTTGCTGTGCGCCCAACTGGTCAATGACCGAGGCGGTCGAGGCCGATTGCGCGGCCAGAATGGTCAGCGTGATCGAAGTGATGATAAACCCGATCGCCAGGATCCAGGTCACTTTGCCCAGGGCCGTGGCCGCAGCCCGGCCCGAAATCGCGCCGCCACCGCCGCCCGACCCCATGCCCAAGCCGCCACCTTCCGACCGCTGCAGCAGCACCACGCCGATCAGCAGCAGGGCGAGGATCAGGTGGATGGTGAGAACAACGTTTTCCATGCGGTCAGGCTTTCCAAAGGGACTGCGGGTATCTAGGCGGATGTGGTCCGACGCGCAAGCCCTTGGCTGGGGCCGATGTCATCCTGTGTGCTCAAATATCCGAACGGATCTGCGTCAATCGGAGGGTCGGAGGCAATCGGCATCACGGACAAAAGCCTCCGGCGGGGATATCTTCACCAAGATGAAGCGTTACTCCGGGGTCTCACAGACTGCGGAGAGTTTGTTGCCATCGGGGTCGCGCAGGTAGCAGGCGTAGAAATGCGGACCATATGCGCGCAGGCCCGGTGCGCCTTCGTCGGTGCCACCATGGGCGAGGCCTGCGGCGTGGAAGGCATCGACGGCGCTGCGGCTGGTGGCCGTGAAGGCCAGCATGGAGCCGTTGCCGATGCTGGCTTGCTGCCCGTTGAAGGGGGTGTCGATCCACAGGCAAACGCCGCTGTCGCCGGGCGGGCCGTAGCACAGTTCGCTGTCGTCGCCCTGCCGAAGAATATGCCCCAGAGCGGGCATCACGGCATCATAAAACCTGCGCGCACGCGGAATGTCATTTGATCCAACTGTCACATACATCAGCATTATTCTTGCACCTCATCCACAGTGGCTTGCCCCGATATGCGCTGGCGGATGATGCTCCATGACAGGCCGATGCCCAGCACAACCGACAGCGCCAGAATGCCCAGCCACAGGTTCAGCGACGGGTTTTGCAGGGTCAGGATGCTGTAGTCGATCAGCACCCAGATCAGCGCGCCGACGATGGCGCCGACCAGCAGGATGCCAAAGGCCCCGATGGAGCGCAGCGTGGCCCCGATATAGACCAGATAGCCCACGCCCAGCAGCAGTCCCAGCAGCAGCACCAGCGGCATCTGGCTTTCCCAGTTGGCCTGTGCCCAGCGGGTGAAGTTCCATTGCGTCGGGTTGTAGGTGGCCGCCAAAAGCACGAATGCCCCGATGCAGCGCAAAAGAATGCCCATGTTCGCCCCCTTGTTTGGCCTTTCGTCGCGCATCTGGGGCGCTCTGTCCAGTCCGGCTGTCATTTAGCGGTTTCGCAGGCGCGCTTGTGTCGCTATGGGTATGACGGTTTTTCTGCAATGCGAAGGATATGCCATGGCCAATGTTGTCGTCGTCGGTGCCCAATGGGGTGACGAGGGTAAGGGGAAGATCGTCGATTGGCTGTCCGAACGGGCAGATGTGATCGCGCGCTTTCAGGGCGGCCACAATGCCGGACATACCTTGGTCATCGATGGCAAGGTTTACAAGCTGTCGCTGCTGCCCAGTGGCATCGTGCGCGGTGGCAAGCTGTCGGTGATCGGCAATGGCGTGGTGCTGGATCCTTGGCATCTGATCATGGAAATCGAGAAACTGCGCGCCCAAGGGGTCGAGATTTCGCCGGAAAACCTGATGATCGCCGAGAATGCGCCGCTGATCTTGCCGATCCACGGCGAATTGGACCGGGCACGCGAAGGTTCGGTTGGCATCGCCAAGATCGGCACCACTGGGCGCGGCATCGGTCCGGCCTATGAAGACAAGGTTGGTCGTCGCGCCATCCGGGTTGCCGATCTGGCCGATGAAACCACGCTGGAGGCGCGGGTGGACCGGTTGATGGGCCACCATGACGCGCTGCGTCGTGGCTTGGGGATTGAGCCGATTGACCGCGCCGCCTTGCTGGACGCCCTGCGCGCGATTGCGCCGCAGGTTTTGCCCTATGCCAAGCCGGTCTGGAAAGTGCTGAACGACGCGCGCCGCGCCGGCAAACGGATTCTGTTCGAAGGTGCTCAGGGGGCGTTGCTGGACATTGATTTCGGCACTTATCCCTTTGTGACCTCGTCCAATGTCATCGCGGGGCAGGCGGCCACCGGCACCGGGCTTGGGCCGAACGCCATCGGTTTCGTGCTGGGCATCGTCAAAGCCTATACCACCCGCGTTGGCGAAGGTCCGTTCACGGCGGAACTGTTTGACGCCGATGGCGACCGTCTGGGAGAGCGCGGCCATGAATTCGGAACCGTCACCGGGCGCAAGCGCCGCTGCGGTTGGTTCGATGCGGTGCTGGTGCGGCAGACCTGTGCCACCTCGGGTGTGTCGGGCATCGCGCTGACCAAGCTGGATGTGCTGGACGGGTTCAAGACCCTGAAAATCTGTGTGGCCTATGAGTTGGACGGGGTGCGGCTGGATTATCTGCCAACCGCCGCCGATCAACAGGCGCGTTGCACGCCGGTCTATGAAGAGATGGAAGGTTGGTCCGAAACCACCGCAGGTGCGCGGTCCTGGGCGCAGCTGCCAGGTGCTGCGGTCAAATATGTGCGCCGGATTGAAGAGTTGATTCAATGCCCGGTCGCCCTACTTTCCACCTCGCCGGAACGGGATGACACCATCCTTGTCACCGACCCTTTCGCGGATTGAAGACAAGAGGAGACGGCATGGCACTCAGTTACAAAGCCCGCAGACGGTTGTCCTTGTTTGTTCTATTGGTGGTGATGCCCGCCTATGTCGTATTGGCGGTCAGCCTGATGAATTCCATCGCGCGCCTGCCGATGTGGCTGGAGGTTCCGGCCTATGTCGTGTTGGGGTTTGGATGGATTTTGCCGTTCAAACGCGTGTTCATAGGGGTGGGGCAGCCTGACCCGGACGCCGCCCCGAAGTAGGAACAGGCGGGACGCTTGCGCGGTCCCGCCTGATTTAAGGGTTCAAGTGGCAGCCTTGACCCTGATCTGATCGTCCGATCAGCCTGCGGTGCGCAGCGCTTCGGCAAGCAACGGCGAGCGTTCGGTGACAGCAAACTGACCGTGCTTGATCTTGGCAATCCGGCCCTGACGCATCAGCGTGCCAAACACCCGCAAACCGTCTTCACGGCTGAACTCGGCGGCTTCGGGAAGCGTGGCCAACTGGCTGAGCACCATCGGGCGGCTGAATTGCGGACGTCCAAGCACTTGGGCACAATAGACGGCGGCGGCTTCCAGCATGTCGGGCAGTTCGGTGGCCCCCAGCCGATCGGCGAAATCGCCAAAGCTCTCCGCATCCGAAAACAGGTTGCCTGCGATGGTGGCTTCGGCGTCGAACTCGGCGTCGTCTTCCAGATCTTCCCCCTGCAAGCCCATCAGCGAATCGGCGTGCAATGCAACCGCCTGGCCGCCGGACGTGATGCGGCGCGGGCGGACCGGGGCCACCACACGCGGGGCATCGACGGCCGAAGCCGGGGCCGGGGCTTTCAGACTGCGATCGATGCGCTGTTCCGACACCAGAACCAAGGGCTGCGGGCGGTCCGCTTGCGCGGTCTCGACGCGCAGCGGGCGCACAACGCTTTCCAGATCATGGCGGTAGGGGTCGATGCGGTCGGCCTTGGGCTGGGCGGGGGCCACCTGACGGTCGGCCTCGGTCGCCACAACGGCGGCTTTCAGATGGGCAATCGCAGACTGGCGACGCTTGATATCCACGCCGTCCATGGCGGTGTTGGTTTGAGCCATCAGGCGGCTGACGGCCTCATCCGCGCCGTCGGTTTCGATCCGCTTGCGCGGTTCCGGGGCGACGGCGTCTTCGGTTTCGGTCGGCTGGGGGGCCGTCACCGCAATTGCACGCACCGGGCGCGCGGGCCGGGTGGT